>NZ_JBIMPP010000065.1:0-43980 GCF_043906805.1 Actinomadura sp. SCN-SB
AACGCGCAGCAGCACCGGCCACGTCTTGGGCCCGACGACGCCGTCGGGCTGCACCCGTCCCCACATCTGCACGGCCCGCACGGCCAGCTCGACCGTGGTGTCGAACGGGCCGTCCACCGTGCCGATCTCCGGGTGGGAGCGGGCCATCAGCAGGGCCCGCAATGTCTGCACGTGCTCGCCCTCGGCGCCCTTGCGCAGGGTCGGCAGTCTGCCGACGATCTCCTCCGTCCAGTGCGCGAAGCCGTACGCGGGCCTTCCGAAACCGGCGATCACGCTCGACGCGCGCACCCTGCGCTTGCAGGCGTCACCGGTGTTGCCCTCGATCGTCTGCACCCGTCCGCCGCCCAGGACCTTCTCCACCACTCCGACATGGTCGATCGCGGTCACCCGGTTGGTCTGGCCCCAGTCGAAGAACACGATCCATCCGGGCTGGGCCCCGTTGACGTTCTCGGTCGTCCCCGAGGACCAGCGGCCGATCTTCTGGAAGTCCTGCGCGTGCCACACGGTGTAGGCGCGGTCTCCGCCGGGCAGCACCGCGTCGGCGTTGCCGCTCTGGCGGGCCCACTCGGTGACCGCCATGTCGCACCACGGCGCCTTGAGGAACTCCTTGCCGTGCCGCTTCGCGTAAGCCTTGGTGATCGCGTTGGGCCGCCCGGACATTCCCAGGGATGTGCGGGCCGCGGCGATCATTCCACCGGCGCTGCCCATCAGGTCTCCTCGGTCCCCGTGTAGAAGCCGTTCTCGTCGGGCTCCCCGTACAGCTCGCGCAGAACGTCCTCTTCGTCCGGCTCGGTGGCCCTGTGCACATCGGGATGCACGTCCACGTGCTCCATCTCCTCGGGCAAACTCACTGATCCCCCAGCGGTCGTGTCCCCATGTTGATGCAAAGAGTAGTCATATGACTACCAAGAGTGCAACAATGTCCGGTCAGATCGGTAGCCACATCCGGCCTGGGCGTGCCGAGGCGCCGGGTGTTGGCGATCATTTGAACAGGACGGATATTCGGGGAGATGTCATGCCGCCTGCGAGCGCCCGGCCGTGCCGGCCGGGGTTTCTCATCTACTACCTGTACGAGGACGAGACGCCGGTCCGGCGGGCGGGGCCGGTGGTGGCGGGGGCGCGCAGGACCGCCACGGTCGTGGCGGTCCTGGCGTTGATGACCCTGCTCAGCCTTACCTTGGGGCCCGCCTTCCAGTCGTAGGGGTCATTCGGCCCTGGCGGTCTCGGGACCGGTGATCCGTTCCATCAGCGGCAGGGTCAGCCCGATGACGGCGAGGGACCCCGCGAGCCCGCCGAGGACGGTCAGGTAGTAGCCGGGACCCGGCGCGACCAGGGTGTAGCCGAGCTGCGATCTCAGGAACAGTTCCGCGGCCAGGAAACCCGCGCCGGTCGCCGCCGCCGCGGTCACCAGGAGCGGGACGGCGCTTTCGAGCAGGACGACCCGGCGCATCACGCCGATCGGGACGCCGGTGAGGCGCAGCAGGCTGAACGGGCGCTTGCGGTCGTTCAGGCTCCCGACCACGCCCACCGCCAGGCTGCACCCCGCGATGCACAGGCTGGCGATGATGACGACGCTCACCAGGCGCTGGTAGCCGGTGAGCACGCGGGCCGTGTCGGTGTCCGCGCCGGACTCGGCGACGGTGGCGGGATCGGCCCTCAGCGGGAACGCGCGGGTGAGGGTCGTCCGCACCCGCTCGATCGCTCGCGGCGAGCCGTCCGTCCTGACCATGACGGCCTGGACGGGGAGGGTCCGCAGCCGTTCGGGGGCGACCGGCGACGCGGGCCAGACGGTGTCGCGGCGGTCGTGCTCCTCGTCCATCAGGATCCAGGCGAAGTGGCTCGGGACGGCGGCCGTCGTCGCGCCGGGCGCGCAGCGGCCGAAGCCGGTGGCGCCGGCCAGGTCCGCGCAGGAGATCAGGAGGTCGCGCGAGCTCGGATCGCCGGGGTCGCGGGGGCCTGACGGGTCCTGGCGGAGCACCATGGTGCCGTGGACGCCCGGGGCCGCGCGCAGCCCGTCCAGGGTGCCGAACGGGACGGAGGCCAGCCCCGGCTGGGGGCCGCCCGCCCCACGGATCGTGCGGTGCTCGAAGTCGGCCACCAGCGTGCTCGCGGCCGTCCTGTCGCCGCGCTGCGTGCCGCGTTCGGCGACGAACGTGGTCATCACCCCGATCGCGGTGGTGGTGACGAACAGGGCGAGGACGAGACCGCTGATGGCGCGGAAGCCCGCCTTCGGATCGTCCGCGAGCCGCCGTCCGGCGATCAGCGCGGCGGGACGGCGCGCGCGCCGCGCCATGACCCGCGCTCCGGTCATGGTCAGCCACGGGCCGGCGACGATCAGGCCGGCCATCATCAGCAGGACGCCGGTCATGTACGCGGCGATCTGCCCGTTGGTGGTGTCGGGACGGCGGCCGAGGAAGTAGGTCAGCTCGGCGATCCCGGCGACCAGCGGGATCAGCCGGTACGCCCTGGGGGCGCTCGGGGTGACCCGCCGGGCGACGCCCAGCGGCGAGATCCGTACGCGGCGCAGCGCCCACCACGCCGCGACCGCCGACGCGACCGGGACGCCCAGCCCGACCAGCGCGATCTGCGCCGGGCTCGGCGACAGGTCGCCCGGGTAGAAGGACTCGCCGGTGAACGGCACCGCCGCCAGCGGCACGCGGAGGGGGAGGAACAGGCCGCAGCCCACGGCCGTGCCCACCGCCGCGGCCACCGCCGACTCCACGGCCGCGATCACCGAGATCTGCCGGGGCGTGGCGCCGACCAGCCGCATCGCGGCGAACCGCCGTTCCCTGCGGGCGGCCGACAGCCGCGTCGCGGTGCCGATGAAGATCAGCACCGGGACCAGCAGCGCCCCGGAGGTGACCGCCAGGACCAGCGCGACGACGTTCTCCTCCATGCCGTACCGGCACTGCCCGCAGGTGCCGGGTGACAGCGTCGCGATACTGGCGATCGGCCCCGCGCCGTGCGCTTCGGTCAGGTCACGCGGCGCGTGCCCGACGACGACGATCAGGGAGCCGGGGGACGGGAGCGCCTCCTTACCGATCGTCCCGGCCAGGGACCCGGGGTAGCGGTCACCGAATTCGGCGGCGGGCTCGGAACGGAGCAGCTTCTGCAGCGCGGGCGAGGCGTAGTACTGCCCCGGCCCCGGCACTCTGGGAATACCCGGCGGGACAGGCGACCGCGGGCCCGTGGCCGCCACGTCGACCCGGATGATGCGCTCGTCCTTGTAGTGGTCGTTGGCGATACGCCCCATGAGCGGGTGCGGGGACGGCTTGACGTGCGGCGACGTCACCTCGGCGATCCCCGAGTTGAGCCATGCGAACCTGGCGTTCTGCTCCCGCACCCCGTTGATCCCCGCCACCGTGATCAGGAGCAGCGCCACACCGATCGCCACGGCCGCCGCCGTCAGGGCCAGCCGGACGGCCGCCTCCCTGCCGCCGCGCAAGGTCAGGCGCAGCCCGAACCCGATCACGACGCTCGCGCGGCCGGGAGCCCGCTCACCTTTCCGTCCCGGACGATGACCTCACGGTCGGCGTACGCGGCCACGCGGGGTTCGTGGGTCACGACGACGACGGTGGTGCCCCGCTCCCTCGCGGCGGCGACCAGAAGGTCCATGACCTGCTCCCCGCTGAGCGAGTCCAGCGAGCCGGTCGGCTCGTCCGCGAACAGGACCTCGGGGCCGGCCACCAGGCCGCGCGCCAGCGCCACCCGCTGCGCCTGCCCGCCGGACAGCTCGCCCGACCGGCGCTTCTCCAGCCCGTCCAGGCCGAGCCGCGCGCACCAGTCCGCCGCCTCCTTGAGCGCGGCCGGCCTCTTGGCGCCCGCCAGCAACAGCGGGAGCGCGATGTTCTCCTCGGCGGTCAGCTCCGGCACGAGCTGGCCGAACTGGAACACGAACCCGAACCGGTCGCGGCGCAGGGTGCTCCGCGCGGTCTCGCTCAGGGTGTCGATCCGGCGGCCGCCGAAGTGGATCTCGCCGGAGTCGGGGACCAGGATCCCGGCCAGGCAGTGCAGCAGCGTCGTCTTCCCCGACCCGCTCGGCCCCATGATCGCCAGGATCTCCCCGGGATGGGCCGCGAGCTCGGCTCCGCGCAACGCGGGCGTCCGCCCGAACGACAGGACGACATCGCGCGCCTCGATGATCGGCCCGGTCACGAGCGCACCGTCTCGGCGAGCGCGTCGAGCCGTGCCGCGGTGAGGTCCATCCAGCGCAGGTCGGACTCCAGGTGGAAGAGCCCGTGGTCGGCCAGCAGCGCGTCCACCAGCCCGCCGGTCCGCTTGACCTCCGTCAGCTCGCGCATCCGCCTGAGGTGCGCGGACCGCTGGGCGTCGAGATAGCCCTCGGCGTCCCGTCCGAGCATCAGCGCCAGGACGACCTTCGCGAACAGCACCGTCTGCAAGTGCGGCACCGCCTCCACCGGCTCGGCGAGCCAGGTCTCGAACTCGGTCGCCCCCTTATCCGTGATCACGTACCGCTTGCGCTCGGGCCCGGCGCCCGCCTCGGACTCGGCGACCACCACCTTCCCGTCCCGCGCGAGCCGCCCCAGCGTGGCGTACACCTGCCCGAACGGCAGCGGCTTGCCCCGGCTGAAGAAGGCGTCGTAGTCCCGCTTGAGGTCGTAACCATGGCTGGGCGCCCGCTCAAGCAGGCCAAGAAACGTCAAAGGAACACTCATGCGCCCGACTATACGCCGAGCGTATACATCCCGTCTATACGCTCGGCGTATAGCCGTGCGACCAGACGGGCCTGGCGCGTGGCTCGCGATCAGTCGACGGGGATGGTGTAGGCCACCTCGTAACGGTCGACCGGGGCGATGATGTCGGCCGTCTCGACGGGCCGCTCCCCAGAGTACGTGCGCTGGATGACCATCACGATCGTCCCGATGGGCTCGTCCAGAAGCGCGGCCTCCTCGGCCAGGATCGCTCGCGCGGTGACCACCTCGGTGGCGAGTTCCACCTCGATTCCGATCGCGCGCATCCGCGCCACGACCCCGGCCCCGGCGTACGGCCCTTCTTCGGGCAGCATGATGGGCGTGCCACGGGTGATGTCCACCGGCTCCCACGAGGTGGACAGCATGGCCGGCTCGCCGTCGGCCAAGAAGGTGTAGCGGGTCCGCATCACCTCGGCGCCCTCCGGCACGCCGAGCCGTTCGGCGATCGCCGGTGGTGCCGTGGCGGTCTCCGAACTCGCGCGCCAGCTCCCGGTGCGCCCTTGGCTCTCCATGTCGGCCCGGAACGGCGACCCGCCACGCGACTCGCGGTACCACGACCGGGTGAACCGCCCCTCCACGATCCTGCGCCGCAGATCGTCGGCGATACGCAGGTAGACCGGCTGGGCCATCCGCGTGACTGAGTGCGATCAGATGCATCCACAGCGTGACAACTTGGGTGCGCAGGCCGCAAGCCGACCACTCGGCTACGAACCATCGCCGGACGGTCATGTGGAGCTTGCCACGGCTGAGCCGGTCGCCAACGCGCTCCGCCATAGACCCAGCGGCCGGACGGGTGCGGTCACGCAGGCGCTCGGCCGTGCTCTGCCTGCCACCGGTCCTCGCGCTGTCCCGCAAGGAGATCAGCAAGTGGCTGGCCTCACCCTGCAGCGGTATCCGGTCGGACCGTGGCCGGGAAGGTCAGGCGACGGTGAAGCCGCCGTCTACTGGGAGGATCGCGCCGGTCACGTAGGTGGCGGTCAGTAGGTAGCGGATCGCTTCGGCCACTTCGGTGGGCCGGCCCACGCGCTTGAGGGGGAGTGACTCGGCGGCGGTGGCGAACTGGGCCTCTTTCTGGGGTTCGGGGAGGAACGACCACCAGGGGGTGTCGATGACCCCGGGGGACACGGCGTTGACGCGGACGGGGGCCAGCTCGGCGGCGAGCGGGGAGACCATGCGTTCGATGGCGCCGTTCGCGGCGGCCAGGGCGGTGATGCCGGGGAGGGTGGAGCGGGCCGAGGACGCGGAGATCATGGTGATGGAGCTCGTGACCTGGGCCTTCTGGATGCAGGACAGGTAGGGGAAGACCTTGCCCTCGAACGCGGCCCGGATGTGGTCCGGGCCGATGGCGGCGAGCGGTCCCACGCCGGTGTGGCCCTGGCTGAAGGCCAGGACGAGGTGGTCGAACGGGCCGGTGGACGCGAAGAAGGCGGTCAGGTCCTCGTCCGAGGTGGCGTCGACGGACGCGGCGGTGGCCGTCTTGACGGCGGCGACCCGGTCCGGGTCGCGGCCGGTGACGATGACCTCGGCACCGTCGGCGGTCAGGAGGTCGGCGGTGGCCAGGCCGATGCCGGAGGTGCCACCCATGATCACAACACGCATGGACGTGCTCCATTTCTAGACGCGGTGTCTCGATACTAATTCGAGACGTCACGTCTTGTAAAGTGGCGGGATGGCGGAGGGACGGCGGCCGGGACGGCCGCGCAGTGAGGAGGCGCGGCGGGCGATACTGGCCGCGGCGCTGGACGAGCTGAAGGAACGCGGCTACCGCGGGCTCACCATGCAAGGCATCGCGGCGCGGGCCGGTGTCGGCAAGCAGACCGTCTACCGCTGGTGGCCGTCCAAGGCCGACGTGGTGCTCGACGCGATGGTGGACATGGCCGAGACCGTGGTCGCCGTTCCGGACACGGGGACGTTGAGCGACGATCTGGTGGCCTTCCTCAAGGCCACGTTCCGGCAGCGGGGGCAGCGACCGATCCTGATCGGGCTGATGGCGCAGGCGTTGCTGGATCCCGGGTTCGCGAAGGTGTTCCGTGACCGCTTCCTGTTCGCGCGCAGGATGGTGCTGCGGCAGATCATGGAGCGGGCGAGGGAGCGCGGGGAGATCAGCCCCGAGATGGATCTGGAGCTCGCGATCGATGTCGTCTACGGGGTGCTGTGGTACCGGCTGATGCTCGACCACGCCCCGCTAGACGAGGCGGCGGGGCGTGATCTCGCGGAGTTCGTGCTCCGTGGCGTCAGCGCACGGTCGCCTTAACGGGCGGGTCGCAGGGACTTGGAGTAGAGGGCCTTGCCGTCGATGTCGTGGAGGTGGACGGTCAGGCCCCCGCTCGGGGCGTCGATGGCCACCTCGCCGAGAACCGGTGCATGCGCCCCGGGTGGCCCGTCCTACTCCGGCGGCGTGGCGTACCGGCCTAGTTCGACCGGGCGGCCCATGTCCCATAGCTCGGCGACATGGAAGGCGAACCGGTCGAACAAGCCGTCGTCCTGGCAGCGCCGCAGGTGCAGCATCGGCGAGTCGTGCCCGACCAAGCGGGCCAAATGCGGAGTGACGAGCATCTGGTCGTCGAATCGGAACACGCTCATGGCGATGTGGTCATCGCCGAACCGGGCCTCCAGGTTGGGAACGCCATCCAGCTTGGACAACTCGGCCAGGGTGATGCGGATCCGCGTCCCGACCGTCAACGGGACGGCCTCCACCTCCTCGCGGCGCCGGGTGACCTCGCTGTCGGGGTCGCCGACCAGGAATCGGACGCGGCACCCGCGGTCGGCCTTGCGTCGCAGCACGCCCCGCAGGTTGGGGATCTCCAGCCACAGGAAGTAGTTGGTGAAGCCGGCGAACACCATGTCCCTGGTCGCGTCGGTGATCAGGGACCGCCACACCGACCTGGGGCAGGCGGACCGGTAGGGGTAGGTTGCGACGATCTCGCGGTCGGGGCCGGTCTTGACGTTCCGGCGGACCCCGTCTGGCCAGAGCATGGCCTCATCAACTCCCAGAGCGTCGGCCGCCGCCCAGCGGTGCCGCGGGTGCGGTAGGCGGCCGTCGCTGTTGATCCACCTGCTGACGGTCTTGACGTCGACTCCGCACTGCTCGGCGAGGTCCGCCTCGGTGATGTGAGCCTCGGCCATGGCTCGCCGGAGTGCGTCGTTCGGCATCGTCCTTCACCCCTAAGCGTAGGACCGTAGGGACGCATCTTGAAGCTATCCCGAAAACGTCCCAAGCGTCCCCGGAACGTCGTATGACCGTCCCGGCCTGAGGAGCACCCTCGACGAGTAACGGGACGCGCACTGTCCGGAGAAGGGGTTCGCGTCTCGGCCAAGACGCGGACGGCCCCGGCGGCGGTGCGAACGCCGTGATCCGGGGCCTCGGCCGGAAGTGAGGTCCGACCTATGCGAGATCCTACGATCCCCGCCACTGCCCCTGCGGCCACTGCCGCCGACCCCGGCACGATCGCCGAGGCGAGCCACGGCCCGATCATCAAGATGTTGCGGCAGCAGTACGACGTGCTGGCCTGGTACGGCCCGTTCACCGGCCACTGGTGGGCGATGGTCGGCCCGGCCCGCCTGGTCGAGGCCGAACAGCCCGCCGAGCTTGAGCACGCGATCCGCCGCGCGTGGGGGTGGGAGCGTTGATCGACACCGGCCGGTTCGTGCTGCTGCGTCACGGCCTGGAGCCGTACGGGTGGGGCGTGCTGCTCGCCCAGGACGCCCTCACCGGCGGGGAGCCGCTGGTGGACCGGCTGTTCCCCGAGGTGTACGCCACCGCGTTCGACCTGGGCATGATGATCTCGATCCTGACCAACGGGTCACGCCTGCACGCCGCGCCGATCCTGGAACTGCTGACCCAGCGACGCCCGCTTCAGATCACCGTGAGCGTGTACGGCGCCACCGAGGCCAGCTACGACGGGCTGACACGGCGGCGGGGCGCATTCAAGGCGTTCGTCCGGGGAGTGCACGCGGCCACTGAGGCGGGTGTGCCACTGTCGTTCAGCCTGATCGTGACCGAACGCAACGCCGCCGAGTTGGAGGAGATGAAGCGCTTCTCCGATCAGCTCGGCGTCCCGTACGACGTGTACTCCAACATGTCGCCCACCATCCACGGCGGCGCCGAGACCCTGCCGTCGCAGAGCGTTGAGCATCTACGCAGGCGCAGGCCCTTCACCGGCTGCAACGCCGGGCGCACCTTCTTCCACGTCGACCCGTTCGGCAGAGCGTCGATCTGCAAGATCGGCCGGGAACCCAACATCGACCTCCTCGCCGAAGGCGCCCAGGGGCTCGCCCGGCTCGGCGAGATCGCCGATGGGCTGCTGCTGCGGCAAGGCGGCTGCACCGGCTGCACCCTTCAGGGCACGTGCGGCACGTGCATGCCGCTCGTTCAGCTCTACCGCAAGGCCAAGGCTCCCTTGGCCACCTACTGCCAGCACCGGGAGCGAGACAGGGAGGAGGTGTCAGCCGGATGAGTACCGTCATGATCGAACTGTCGCCCAGGCCACTGGACGACGACGAGATCGCCGTCGTCGAGGACGTCGACGACCTGGTGGCGGCCGACAAGTGTTCGTGCGCGGCCGGTGACGATCAGCCGTACTGACCGGCGATCGGCGGGGCCGTCCCCTACCGTGGGGGACGGTCCTTGCTGTTGGGGAAGAAGAGGCAGCTTGCCAGTTGCACGAATCCATTGGGCGGACCTGCCGGGAGAGGTCCGCGGCCGGGTCGAGCGGCACACGGGGACGATCCACGCGGCGACCACCATGTCCGAGGGCAAGAACTCCGCGATCGCCGCGGTACTGGACACCGAGTCGGGGCGGGTGTTCGTCAAGGGCCTGCGCGTGGACTACCCGCGGCGCTGGACGCAGGACGCCGAGGCGCTGATCAACCCGGTCGTGGCGGAGATCTCGCCGCGGCTGCTGTTCCGGCACGTCGGCGCGGAGTGGGACCTGCTCGGGTTCCAGGCCGTGGACGGGCGCCACGCGTCCTACGAGCCGGGGTCGCCGGATCTGCCGCTGCTGGTGGAGACGATGGCCACGCTGGGCGCCATCGGCTGCCCCGACCTGCCCGTCAAGCAGGCGCCCCAGCGGTGGGCGAACTACGTCAGCGACCCGGCCCACGTCCACCTGTTCGGGGGTGACGTCCTCCTGCACACCGACTACGCGCCCGACAACGTCCTGATCGCCGGCGGCCGGGCTCTGCTGATCGACTGGGCGTGGCCCACCAGGGGCGCGGGCTGGATCGACCCGGCATGCCTGGTGCTGCGGCTGATGGCCGGTGGCCACACCGCCGCACAGGCCGAGCAGGTGGTGAGCGCTCTCCCGGCTTGGACGGCGGCACCGCGCGAGGCGGTGACGGCGTTCGCTGAGGCCAGCGCGAACCTGTGGTCAGAGATCGCCGGTGGCGACGGCTCGGCGTGGACCAAGCGCATGGACCTGGCCGCGCAGGAGTGGGCGTCGTACCGGGCCCGCTAGCGGCCCCGGGTGCCCCTGCCCTACGTGGTACGGCCCGCACGGCACGGTGGTGGCGTGTCAACTACCGGAGCGGGGTGAGCGTCTGCTGATACAGGACGGTCCCATCGATGTCGCGGAGGTAGACCGTCAGATCGCCGGTGTCGGCCTCGATGTCGACCTCCCCGAAGTGTTGGAATCCCTCCGCCGGTGACGTGTTCGCGCGCGGCGGGGCCTGTACGAATTTGGGTACTCCGCCCAAGGTGTTATCCAGAGTGTTCGGGCCGAAGGCGCCGGCGTTGAGGGGGCCGGAGACGAACTCCCAGAACGGGTCGAAGTCCTTGAAGGCGGCCTTGGACGGGTCGTAGTAGTGGGCCGCGGTGTAGTGGACGTCGGCGGTCAGCCACACCATGTTGCGGACGCGGTTCCTCTTCGCGAACGAGAGCAGGTCGGCGATCTCGCGTTCGCGGCCCAGCGGGGCTCCGTCGTCGCCCTGCGCGATGCCTTCCTGGGCGCTGCCGTCCGGGACGATGAGGCCGATCGGCAGGTCGGCCGCCATCACCTTCCACGTGGCCTTGGAGCGCCGCAGTTCGCTCTTGAGCCAGGCGAGTTGCTCGGCGCCCAGCACGCCTTTGCGCTGGGTGGGGGAGTCGTTGGGGCCGTTGGCGTCCTTGTAGGTGCGCATGTCGAGGACGAAGACGTCCAGGAGGGGGCCGTAGGAGAGGCGGCGGTACAGCCGTCCGCCCTTAGGGGCCCGGACGGCGGTGGGGGTGTACTCGAACATCGCGCGGCGGGCGCGGGCGGCCAGGACGTCCACGCGCTTCTCGGTGTAGGCGGGCAGGTCGAGGATCTCGCCCGGGTACCAGTTGTTGGTGACCTCGTGGTCGTCCCACTGGTAGATCATGGGCACCCGGGCGTTGAAGGCGCGCAGGTTGGCGTCGTGCAGGTTGTAACGGAACTGCCCGCGGTACTCCGCGAGCGTCTCGGCGACCTTGGTCTTCTCCGGGGTGACGAGGTTGCGCCACGTGCGGCCGTCCGGCAGCGCCACCGTCTCGGACAACGGGCCGTCCGCGTAGACGAGGTCGCCGCTGCACAGGAAGAAATGGGGGTCGCGTGCGGCCATCGCTTTGAAGATGCGGTAGCCGCCCAGCTCGGTGTTGATGCCCCAGCCCTGCCCGGCCAGGTCGCCCGACCAGACGAAACGCACGTCGGCGCGGACGCGGGGCGCGGTCCGCAGGCGTCCCGTGACCGGCTCGGACCGGACGGAATGCCGGTCGGTGTCGGCCAGCACCACGCGGTAGTGCAGTTCCTCACCGGACGGCAGGCCGCGCAGGAACGTCTTCCCGGTCAGGTCGGTCTCCGGGGTCAGCACGGGGCCGGGGATCCGCCTGGCGTCCCGGAGGTCGGGCCTGCGGCTCACGTCCACCAGCATCCTGGCGGGACGGTCGGAGCGGGCCCAGATCACCGCGTCGTGGGCGGTGACGTCGCCGCTCTGAACGCCGTGGGTCAGCCGCGGCCGGTCCCGGCGGACCAGTCCGGGCGAGGCGAGGGCCGAGCCTCCGCCGAGCAGGCCGCCCAGGGCCGTTCCGGTGCCCGCCACCAGGCCACCCCGCAGGAAGCTCCGTCGATCCGGTGTCATCACTGGCTCCGTTCTCATCGCATGCTCATCGAGCGCCGTAGGAGTCGCATGCTCCTGCGGGCCGATGGACGCAGCGTGAACGCCGGGGATCCAGCGATCTTCGGCTGATCGACGCGGATCGATTTGACATCGGCCGGTGGGAACCGATGTCCTTGACCCATGCCAGCGCGAGTCTCCGTCTGCGGTCCCGTGGCCCTGCGCCGCGTGGCCAGCGCGCTGTGTCGTCCTTCGTGTCGTTGAGCCAGAAGCCCTGATTCGCTCCGACCGGCCGGTTCCGGCCGTACACCGAAGGACCTTCCGTGAACCTCGACATGGTTCCCGATCTCACGATGCGCGGGCAGGACGACCCGCATGGCCGTGCCGTCGCCCTCCGTCCCCCCACTGTGGGGCAGCTCGCCGCCCGCGTCCACGCGCTGAGCGCCAGCCCCGGCGACTGGTGGCATCTGGCCAGGTTCGAGCGGGACGAGCCGGTACGGGTGCCGCTGGCGGAGGCGGACGGCGTCCGGCTCTGGCTGGTCACCTGGCCGCCCGGCTATCGCACCGGCGTGCACGACCACGACGACGTCTGCCTGTGCGAGGGGCCGTCCTCAGGCGTCCGGGCACTCGGGCGTACGCGCGTGA
This sequence comes from Actinomadura sp. SCN-SB, assembly GCF_043906805.1. NCBI lineage: Bacteria > Bacillati > Actinomycetota > Actinomycetes > Streptosporangiales > Thermomonosporaceae > Actinomadura > Actinomadura sp. SCN-SB. Next base: position 12,405 of record NZ_JBIMPP010000065.1, read on the forward strand.
ACACTTTGATCGCGGGCGAGCTCACCGAGGTGCGGATCACCCCGCATGGCGTGACCGAACGCTCGCTGCGGACCAATCGCGTGCGCGTCCACGGCGGCGGGCGCACGCACGAGCTCACCAACCCGGGGCCCGCGTACGCCATCACCCTTCACGGCGACCTGGCCTAGCGGGCCGTCGCCTCCCCCGACGCTCGCTAGCGGTGGCGGCGCGAGCGGGTGAGGACGCGGACGATGCCCACCAGGCCCAGCCCGACGACCAGCGCGGGGGCGATCACCTGGGGGCGGTCGATCGGGTCGTCCGACAGGCCCCCGACGAGGAAGACCGCCGCGACCAGCAGGAAGAACAGCCCGGTCAGCCACGATCCGAAGTCGAACCTGCGGCGGCGGGCCGGACCGTTGCCGGCGCGGGGTTCGGGACGGCGCTCAGCCACGGGACACCTGCACATCCCCGAGCCGGCCGCGGATCCGCAAAGCGATCACGGGCGGGTTGTTCGTGCCCGGGGTCTCGGGTTCGAGCACCTCCCGCGAGCGGGCGCCGGGGCCGCTGATCGTCCGGGCCGCCACCTGGATGTCGCCGAGCGCCACCCGCGCGTCGAGTTCGACCCGCGCGCCCGGCGGCAGCGTGACGTCCAGCGTGCCGACGGTGACCCTGACGTTGACCGCCACCCGCTGGCCGGGGCCGAGCGGCAGCCGGGTCAGGTCGAGACGGCCGGCGCCCGCGCCCATCGTGTACTCGCGCTGGACGCCCGCGGTGTCGGTGGGCCGCCACTCGACCTCGCCGTACCGGGTGTCGGGCGGCGCCTCCGCGACGACCGAGGTGGTCAGCAGGGCGCAGGTGAGGACGGTCCCGACGGTGGCCAGCCCGCGCACCCTGAACCAGCCGCCGGCCAGCAGCCCGCACCCGACCACGGCCAGCGCCACCGAGAGCAGGATCATCGTCTGCTCCGGGGCCGGGTGGGCCTGCGCCGTCGGCCAGCACGCCGCCGCGGCCGCCATGGCCGCCAGCAGTGTGATGGAGGTCACGGCGGGACTTCCCTGGCGCTTCTTGGTGACCCGGGCGTCCCGGGAGCCGTGCGGACGCCTCGTCCGGTCCTCCTCCGGAGCGGCGGCCGTGGCCCCGGCGGCGGGCGGGCTCAGCGTGGCGAGGTCGATCATCCCCTCGGGCAGCCCGCCCCCGGACGGGGCCTCCTTGTACAGCGAAACGGGCTCGGCCGCATGCGTCTCGACGTGGTCGGAGGGGTCGAGCGGGTAGCCCTGAAGCCGCTCGGGGAACGTCCGCGCCTCCGCCGTCAGATCCACTCCGCGGCCGTGCGCGACCAGCAGGATGAGCCCGAGCACGGTGAGCACCGCGAACGCGCCGGTGGACACGTTCCCTCCCAGGAGCCCGGCCAGCCCGTTGCCCAGCACGTTCAAGGCCACGATCCCGCAGAGCAGCGCGGCCAGGATGGACAGGACGGCGGGAGCGTCGAACCGGCGGCGGAACAGTTGCTCGGCCACCGAGGCGCGATCCGGCCCGGCCGGCATGAACAGCGCCGCCGCGATGTAGAGCAGGATCCCCTGCCCTTGCGTCAGCACCAGGATCCCGAACCCGACCCGGAAGACGATCGGGTCGATGCCGGTGTAGCGCCCAAGGCCCGTGCACACCCCGCCCAGGACGCGTCCCTCGGGCACACGCGCCAGCCGTGAGGGCGGATCCCTCCGTACCGCTGTGCTCTCCTCCTCGACCATGCCCCCCATCGTGGTCCTTTCGCGCCCGTACGCGGTATCGGGGACCACCCTGATCCGACCCTGAGGAAATCTCCGCGGCTTCAGGGCAGCGCCCTGATGCGCATGCGGGCGCACCATGTGAGCATCGGTAACGTGGGAAGCGCGATGGTGACAGAGGACCCTGCCACGGCGCAGGCTACGCCTTCCGGGCCGCCGGCGCGGCTGGAGCGGCGCCCCGACGGCAGGCTGATCGCCGGGGTGTGCCGCGGGCTGGCCGGCCACCTGGGGGTGGAGGTCTTCGTCGTGCGCGCGGCGTTCGTGCTGCTGACGCTCGCCAGCGGGCTCGGGATGGCCGCCTACGTCGCCTTCTGGGTGCTGGTCCCGATGGGTCCCCGGGAGGACGGGAAGCCGTCCAGGCTCGGCGGGCACGACTGGGGGCAGCTGCTGGCCTATACCGCCGTCGCGGGCGGGTTGTCGGCGCTGACGTGGGGCGCCGGTTTCGCGCAGGCGGCGCTGTGGCCGTTCGTCGCGGGCGGTGTCGGCGCCTCGATCCTCTGGCAGCAGGCCGACCGCGACCAGCGGGCGCGCTGGGTGGTGCCGCTCCGCCAGATGTGGCTGCGCAGCCTGCTGGGCGTGCTGCTGGTCGTCGGCGGGATCGGCGGGTTCGTGGCGCAGCGGGTGGACGTGTCGCAGGCCCGGTCCGTCCTCATCGCGATGCTGATCATCCTGACCGGGGTCGCGGTGATCGTCACGCCCTGGGTGGTGCGGCTCTGGCAGGACCTGGAGGCCGAACGGCACGAGCGCATCCGCTCCCAGGAACGCGCCGAACTGGCCGCGCACGTGCACGACTCCGTCCTGCACACGCTGACCCTGATCCAGCGGAACGCGCACGAGCCCCGCGAAGTGCAGCGGCTGGCCCGCTCCCAGGAACGCACTTTGCGGGCCTGGCTCTACCAGCCGCGCGCCGACCCCGGCCAGACCTTCGCCGCCGCGATCCGCGCGACCGCCGGTGAGGTCGAGGACGACCACGGCGTCCCCATCGAGGTGGTCTGCGTCGGCGACACCGAGCTGGACGAACGGCTCGGCGCCGCCCTCCAGGCCGCCCGCGAGGCCATGGTCAACGCCGCCAAGTACGCCGACTCCGCGTCGGTGTCGGTGTACGCCGAGGTGGAGGGTGACACCGTGGCCATCTTCGTCCGCGACCGGGGCAAGGGCTTCGACTTCGAGCAGATACCCGAGGACAGGATGGGCGTGAGAGGGTCCATCATCGGACGCATGGAACGCAACGGTGGCACCGCGGAGATCCGCACCGCCCCGGGCGAGGGCACCGAGGTACGGCTGGAGATGAAGAAGGCGTGAACGTGAGCGGCCGCGGGCCTGCGGGCGGCGCGGGCCCGGATGCGAGCGGAGCGAGCCGATGAACACCGTCGTGCTGGTCGACGACCACCAGATGTTCCGGACCGGGGTGAAGGCCGAGCTGGGCGAGTCCGTGCAGATCGTCGGAGAGGCCGGGGACGTGGACGAGGCGGTCTCGGTGATCAGGGCCGAGAAGCCCGACGTGGTGCTGCTGGACGTGCATCTGCCCGGCGGGGGCGGGATCGAGGTGCTGCGGCGGCTGCACGGCGCGGTGCCGTCGCGGTTCCTGGCGCTGTCGGTGTCGGACGCGGCCGAGGACGTGATCGGGGTGGTCCGCGGCGGCGCGCGCGGCTACGTCACCAAGACGATCTCGGGACCCGAGCTGACCGACGCGATCGCGAGGGTCGCGGAGGGCGACGCGGTCTTCTCGCCCCGGCTGGCGGGGTTCGTCCTGGACGCCTTCGCCGCGTCCGACGTCCCGGCCGTGGACCCCGAGCTCGACCAGCTGACCCAGCGCGAGCGCGAGGTGCTGCGGCTGATCGCCCGCGGCTACGCCTACAAGGAGATCGCCAAGGAGCTGTTCATCTCGGTCAAGACGGTCGAGACGCACGTGTCGAGCGTCCTGCGCAAGCTCCAGTTGTCCAACCGGCACGAGCTGTCGCGGTGGGCGGCGGCCCGCCGCCTGGTCTGAGCCGGCCCGCGACCTGAGCCGGGCTAGAGCACGTTCGGGAGACGGGCCGGGCACCCCGGCTCGCAACGCTCGGAGTGGTGCGCGACGCGGCGCGCGAACGAGCGGACCATCCGGTCCAGGACCATCCTGAGCAGGGGGCCCGTGGCCGCGTACGTGGGCTCGAACCTGGCCTCCCACCGGATCAGCGTGTCGAGCCCGCGCGGCACCAGCGTCACGTCCGCCCGGTACTCCTTGACCGGCAGCCCGGAGACCGCGACATAGGCGTAGTGGCGGGGCGGGTCGTACTCGACGACCTCCTCGCGCGCCGGGGGGATCGCCCGGATCGCCCCGACCCCGTTGGGCGTCGGGCTGCCGGCCCGCTCGCGCCGTGCCCTGGACGGGAAGCTGCCCCACTCGCTCCACGCCTCCGCGACCGCCAGATGCTTGAAGATCACTTCGGCGTCGGCGCGTGAGGTGGCGGTGGCCCCGATCGTGTACGGCCCGGTCCGCTCTGGCATCACCGTCTCCCCGCGAGTCAGGATCATCACCGTAACCAGCGGCGCGCCGGGCAACAAGGCGAGCAGGTCAGGGCCCCGCGGCTCAGGCGGTGCCGATCACCTGGAACCCCTCGGCGAGACGGCCCTCGGGCAGCCCGGCGAGCGAGGCGTTGTGCCCCAGGAAGCCGCGTATCGACCGCTCCAGTTCCTCACCCCGGTGGCGGGTCTGGGAGGCGTGCGCCTTCAGCGCGGCCAGCTTGCGGTCGGCGGTGTCGGTGATGTCCACGTAATGGTTGACCAGGGGCCCTCCGCTGGTCCACACCTCGCGCGCCGTCCACTCGGTCAGGCCCTCCTCCTCCAGCAGCTCGGGGAAGGCGTAGGGGTTGCGCGCGTCCGGGTAGACCGCGTCCAGGGTCGCCGCGCCCACCGCGCGGTGGTCGGGATGGCTGGGATAGATCCGCTGGTAGTTGCGTTCGGCGCTCTGGGTCAGCACCCGGTCCGGCCGCACCTGCCGGATCACCCGGGCGATGTCGCGGCGCAGATCCAGGGTGGCCTCCACCCGCCCGTCCGGGTAGCCGAGGAACCGCACGTCCTCGACCCCCACGCGGCCGGCGGCGGCGCGCTGCTCGGCGCGGCGCAGCTCCGCCATCTCCGCCCGGCCGAGGCCGTCGTCCACACCGCCCGCGTCCCCGTCCGTCACGATCAGGTAGGTCACCTCGATGCCCCGGTCGGTCCACCGCGCCACGGTGCCGGCGCAGCCGAAGTCCACGTCGTCGGGATGCGCCATCACGGCCAGCACCCTCCGGACCTCGCCGTCGTCCAGAACGTTGGTCACGGCTCAACGATAGGCCGTGCCACCGGCACCGTTGATCTTCCAGAGGACGGCAAGGGCGATCCATGCCCGCTTGGGCCTGGGATGCGAGGCCGGACAGGGGTAGAGCTGAGACATGCGCAAACTCATCAACGCCCCGGCGGACGTGGTCTCCGACGCACTGCGCGGCCTCGCCGCCGCGCATCCATCCCTGCGGGTCGACCCGGAGCGGCGCGTCATCGTCCGGGGCGACGCGCCCCGTACCGGCAAGGTCGGCCTGGTCTCGGGCGGCGGCTCCGGCCACGAGCCGCTGCACGGCGGCTTCGTCGGGTACGGGATGCTCGACGCGGCCGTGCCCGGCGAGGTGTTCACCAGCCCCGTCCCTGACCAGATCCTCGCCGCTACCACCGCCGTGCACGGCGGCGCGGGCGTGCTTCATGTCGTGAAGAACTACACGGGCGACGTCTTGAACTTCCGGATGGCCGCCGAATTGGCCGAGGACGAGGACATCGAGGTCGTCCCCGTGGTGGTGAACGACGACGTCGCGGTCGAGGACAGCACCTACACCGCGGGCCGCCGCGGCACCGGCGCGACCGTGTTCGTGGAGAAGATCGCGGGGGCGCTGGCCGAGGAGGGCGGCGACCTGTCCGCGGTGGCCGCGGTGGCCCGCGAGGTGAACGAGCGCAGCCGTTCCTTCGGCGTGGCGCTGTCGTCGGTCACCGTGCCCGCCGCGGGAGAGCCCACCTTCGAGCTCGGCGCCGACGAGGTCGAACTGGGCATCGGCATCCACGGCGAGCCCGGCAGGGAACGCGTCAAGACCATGCCCGCCGCCGAGATCGTGGACGCGGCGCTCACCGCCATCGACGCCGACATGCCGCTGTCCGGCTCGGAGGTGCTGGTGATGGTCAACGGGATGGGCGGCACCCCGCTGATCGAGCAGTACATCGCGTACGCGGCGGCCGCGGACTGGCTCGCCGGGCACGGGGCGACCGTCGCGCGCCCGCTCGTCGGGCCGTACGTGACCAGCCTGGAGATGGCGGGCGTGATGATCTCGGTGTGCCGGCTCACGCCCGAGCTGACCCGGCTCTGGGACGCCCCGGTCGAGACCCCCGGCCTGCGGTGGGGCCGATGAGCGCCACGATGGACACCGCGCTGACCGCCGCGTGGATCCGGCGCGCCGCCGAATGGGTCACCGCCGACGCCGCCAGGCTGACCCGCCTGGACGCGGCCATCGGCGACGGCGACCACGGCCACAACCTCACCAGGGGCCTCACCGCCGCGGTCGACGGCCTCCAGGAGGACGTTCCCCCGGGCAAGGTGCTGATCGGCGCCGGGCGCGCCATCGTGTCCAAGACCGGTGGCGCGTCCGGTCCCCTCTACGGGACGGCGCTGCGCCGGGCCGGGAAGTCCTTCGGCGACGCGGAGGAGATCGACGCGGCCACGCTCGGCACCGCGCTCAAGGCGGCGCTGGACGGCATCGTCGAGCTGGGCCAGGCGGCCGAGGGCGACAAGACGATGGTGGACGCGCTCGCCCCCGCCGTCGCCGCGTACCAGGCGACCCTGGCCGATGGCGGAGACCTGGCCGCCTGCGCGCGCGCCGCCGCCGACGCGGCGGAGAAGGGCGCGGACGCGACCGTGCCGATGCAGGCCCGCAAGGGCAGGGCCAGCTACCTGGGCGCCCGCAGCGCCGGGCACCTCGACCCCGGGGCCGCCTCCACCGCCCTGATCCTGCGCGCCCTGGCCGACACCGTGACCGGCACCCTCCCGGGCGCCGAGACCGCGATCGAGGACTGAGGGGAACGCGCATGGTCGGGATCGTGGTGATCTCTCACAGCCGGACGCTCTCGGAAGGCGTCGCCGAGCTCGCCCGCGAGCTGGGCGTCGGGAAGGCCGCGGTGGAACCCGCCGGGGGCGACGCCGAAGGCGGCATGGGCACCAGCATCGAGCTGGTCGAGCAGGCCGTCGAGACGGTCCAGGACGGCGACGGCGTGGTGCTGCTCGCCGACCTGGGCAGTTCCGTGCTGACCGCCAAACTGGTGATCGACGACGCCGAGGGCGAGGTCGTCCTCGCCGACGCGCCCCTGGCCGAAGGAGCCGTCGCGGCCGCCTCCATGGCCGCGACCGGCGCCGACCTGGCCACCGTGGTAGCCGCCGCCGAATCGGCGTACGACCACCGCAAGAGATAAGGCCGTGGCAGGGGGCGAAGCCGCCCGCAAAACAGTGTGGTGGGCAACGTCCGTCGTGCCCCCACCGTAGACTCGCACATGATGTCGAAGACCGATGCCCCTTCCCTGCTCGACGGCCTGAACCCGCAGCAGCGTGACGCCGTGGTCCACTCCGGCGGGCCGCTGCTGATCGTCGCGGGCGCGGGGTCGGGTAAGACGCGCGTGCTCACCCACCGGATCGCGTACCTGCTGAGCGAGCGGGACGTCCATCCCGGCCAGATCCTGGCGATCACCTTCACCAACAAGGCCGCGGCCGAGATGAAGGAGCGGGTGGACGCGCTGGTGGGGCCCAGGTCCCGGGCCATGTGGGTGATGACCTTCCACTCCGCGTGCGTGCGGATCCTGCGCCGGGAGGCCAGGCGGCTCGGGTTCCCGTCGGGGTTCTCGATCTACGACCAGGCGGACGCGCAGCGGCTGATGGCGCTGGTCTGCCGGGAGCTCGACCTCGATCCGAAGCGGTATCCGCCCAAGTCGTTCTCCGCCCAGGTCAGCAATCTGAAGAACGAGCTGATCGACTACGAGACGTTCAAGGACCGGGCGTCCACGCACATGGAGCAGACGCTCGCCGAGGCGTACGAGATGTACCAGGCCCGGTTGCAGCAGGCCGGCGCGATGGACTTCGACGACCTGATCATGATGACGGTCAACCTGCTGCAGGCGTTTCCGGAGGCCGCCGAGCACTACCGCCGCCGGTTCCGGCACGTGCTGGTGGACGAGTACCAGGACACCAACCACGCCCAGTACGAGCTGGTGCGGGAGCTGACGGCGCCGGTCGACGGGCTGGGCGCGGGCGAGCTGTGCGTGGTGGGCGACGCCGACCAGTCGATCTACGCGTTCCGGGGCGCCACGATCCGCAACATCCTGGAGTTCGAGCGCGACTACCCCGACGCCCGGACGATCCTGCTGGAGCAGAACTACCGCTCCACCCAGACGATCCTGTCGGCGGCCAACGCGGTGATCGAGCGCAACGCCGACCGCAAGCCCAAGAAGCTCTGGTCGGACCAGGGCGAGGGGCACAAGATCATCGGCTATGTGGCCGACAACGAGCACGACGAGGGCGCGTTCGTCGCTCAGGAGGTCGACAGGCTGACGGACGAGGAGGACGTCCGCCCCGGCGATGTCGCGGTCTTCTACCGCACCAACGCCCAGTCCCGTGTGTTCGAGGAAGTGTTCATCCGGGTCGGGCTGCCCTACAAGGTGGTCGGCGGCGTCCGGTTCTACGAGCGCAAGGAGGTCCGCGACCTGCTGGCCTACCTGCGCGTGCTCGCCAACCCCGAGGACACGGTCTCGCTGCGCCGCGTCCTGAACGTGCCCAAGCGCGGCATCGGCGACCGCGCCGAGGCGTGCGTCGAGGCGTACGCGTCGCGCGAGCGGATCTCGTTCTGGCAGGCGCTGCGGGTCCCCGAGGACGTCCCCGGCATGGCGACCCGTTCGATCAACGCCGTCCGCGAGTTCGTCACGCTGCTGGACGAGCTGCGGGAGGCCGCCGGGACCATGACCCCCGCCGCGCTGATCGACCAGGTCCTGGTCAAGAGCGGGTACGTCGCCGAGCTCCAGGCGTCCAAGGATCCGCAGGACGAGACCCGGCTGGAGAACCTCCAGGAGTTCGAGGCCGTGGCGCGCGAGTTCGAGGAGCGCCTGGACGGGGAGTCCGCCGAGGGCCGCCTGGTCGAGTTCCTGGAGCAGGTGGCGCTCGTCGCCGACGCCGACTCGATCCCCGGTGGCGCCAAGGGCGGCCCCGTCCCGCCCGGCGAGCGGGCGGAGGAGACCGACCAGGGCGTGGTCACGCTGATGACCCTCCACACGGCCAAGGGCCTGGAGTTCCCGGTGGTGTTCCTCACCGGCATGGAGGACGGCGTCTTCCCGCACCTGCGGGCCATGAGCAACCCCAAGGAGCTCGAAGAGGAACGCCGCCTGGCCTATGTGGGCATCACCAGGGCCCGGCAGCGCCTCTACCTGACCCGCGCCACGATGCGGAGTTCGTGGGGCGCGCCTCAGGTGAACCCGCCGTCCCGGTTCCTGGGCGAGGTGCCCGAGTCGCTGGTGCGGTGGGAACGGTCGGCGTCGTCGGTGTCGGGGTCGGCGATGACCAGGATGGCGGCCCGTCCCGGCGTCCAGTCCGCGGGGAACCGTCCCGTGCCCTCCCTGGCGCCGGGTGACAAGGTCACGCACGACTCGTTCGGCCTGGGCACCGTGGTGACGGTCGACGGCGCCGGTGAGCGCGCCGCGGCCAGCATCGATTTCGGCGGCGAGTACGGGGTCAAGCGCCTGATCCTGCGCTACGCCCCGGTCGAGAAGCTCTGACAGAAGCTCTGGCGGCTAGGACGCGGCGCTGACGGGGAAGCCGCTGAGGGTGGCGTGCAGGTGGTCGGCCATGGCGCGGCCGAAGACGGGGTCGTTGATGTCGGTGTCCAGCTCGTGGATCTCCACCCGGGTGCCGGACAGGCCGTCCCGTACGGCGTCGAAGAGCGCCGCGTCGGCGGCCGGATCGTGGAAGGGCCCACCGGGCGCGCTCAGCGAGGAGAGGCCGCGCAGCGGGACGTAGACGGCGGTGGGGGCGACGGCGTCCCGGAGCCTGGCGGCGACGCGGCGTCCCAGTTCGGCGGCCTCGGCGGGTGTGGTGCGGACCAGCGTCGCGGACCGGGCGCCGTCGACGCGTAAGCGCCTTCCGGCCGGCCGGGCCGGGACGGCGCCGCCGAAGCGCGCCAGGTCGAGCCCGCCCAGGCTCACCACCTGGGGGACGCCGCCGCGCACGGCGCCCGCGAGACGCCTTGGGTACGGGTCGCCCGCCGGCAGGTCGGCCGCCAGGCCGGCGGGTGTGGCGTCGAGCGCGGCGGTCAGCATGCCCCCGGCCGCCAGCGTCTCGTAGGCGCGGCCCGCGTCCTGGAACAGCAGGACCTCGTATCCGAGGATGCCCAGCAGCTCACGGGACGCCTGGACGCCCTCGGCCGTGACGTCCGCGGCCGTGACGCCGATGATCGGGCCGTCGCCGCCCTCGGCGGGATGGCCGGTGACCATGCGCGCCATCGCGGCGGCGGCCGTGGGGAGGGGGTCCATGCCGTCCATGAGGACCAGCCCGGTCGCGTCGGGAGGCGCGTCGCCCGGATCGTGCACGAACAGCTTGGGCACGCCGTCCGGCAGGGCGCGCATCGCGGCGGCGGCGATCGCGGAGTTGCCCTGGCCGCCGACGGCCAGGACCCCGTCCAGCCGCCCGGACCGTAACAGCCGGCTCGCCACCTCGGCGGCGCCGCCCGCCATGGCGCCGATCGCCCTGTCGCGGCCGGTGCCGCGGGCGAGGGGGACGCCGGAGGCCCCGGCCACCTCCTCGCGCGGTATGTCGGGCGGCACCCGCGGGGCGTCCAGGATGCCGGTGTCGACGAGTACGACCTCGGTGCCCAGGGAGACGAGCCTGTCGCGCAGCCATGCGTACTCCAGGCCCTGGACGTCCAACATACCGATCAGTACGACGACGGGCATATGAGCACTGTTCGTCGCCTCCGGCGGCCGGACAAGCGGCGGCGCCGCCGCAGTTTTCTGGCGTTTGGGCGTCCAGGGCTTACCCGGTGAACAGGTGCGGGCGCGGCGCCCAGCAGGTTTCAGGTACGACGGGCCGTTGGCTCCTTACCCGCCGCGCGGCGCCGCCGCGACACACATCCGGCCATCCTAGAGTTCACGCCCCATCCCTGTCCCTGCCGGGACATGTGGGAGCCTTGTCGTTCGCCGATGGGGCACGGCGAAGACACGAGACACGGGAAGACACAAGGAAATGGGGCGTTCGGTGGCGGGCGGGCTGCGCATCACCCGGCGTAACGCGCGGTTCCAGCAATGGGAGGCGCTGTCCCGGAACCAGAACAAGCGCCGTCGTGCGGGGCAGTTCCTGGTGCAGGGCGTCCGCCCGATCACCCTGGCGGTGGAGCGCGGCTGGCCGGTGGTGGCCTTGATCTACGACGCCGAGCGGACGCTGTCGCGGTGGGCGTCCGAGATGCTGGAGCGCTCCGGGGGCGAGCGCGTCGCCATGGCCCCCGACCTGCTGCGGGAGCTCAGCGGCAAGGAGCAGGAGGTCCCCGAGCTGGTGGCCGTGGTCGCGCTGCCGGACGAGGACCTGTCACGGATCCCGGTCGGGCCGTCGTTCCTGGGCGTGGTGTTCGACCGGCCGGCCGGGCCGGGCAACATCGGCACGATGGTGCGTTCGGTGGACGCGTTCGGCGGCGCGGGCCTGATCGTCACCGGGCATGCCGCCGACCCGTACGACCCCAAGGCGGTGCGTGCGTCCACCGGGTCGCTGATGGCGGTGCCGGTCGTGCGCGTCCGCTCGCACCGGGAGGTGCTGGAGTGGACGCGGCGGTGGCGCGCGGCCGGGCGCCCGCTGACCGTGGTCGGGACCGACGAGGACGGCAGCGCCGACATCCACGAGGTCGACCTGACGGGCCCCACGCTGCTGGTGGTCGGGAACGAGACGTCCGGGCTGAGCGCGGGCTGGCGGCAGGGCTGCGACATCATGGCGCGGATCCCGATCACCGGGACGGCCAGTTCGCTCAACGCCGCCAGCGCCGCCACGGTCGCCCTGTACGAGGCGGCCCGCCAGCGCGGAGCGCGCCCGTCAGGAGGCGGGCGGGATCGGCAGGGGACGCTCTAGGGCGGCCAGGGTCAGCAGGACCAGGGACGCCGTCCAGCCGAGCGGCGCCACGGAGGCGGGCTCTCCCGCCGCGTCGACCTTCTCGGGCAGGACGCCCAAGGGGGTGCGGTGCGAGGCGAGCCAGTCGAGGTGGTCGAGGGCGTCCAGGGTGCGGCCCGAGGAGGCGGCCGCCAAGGCGAACAGGCCCATCTCCGGGGTCCAGGCCACCTCCGGGTTGCCCGACCACTTCTCTCCTGGGAGGACACCTCCGTTGGGCAGGCGCAGCCGGTGGAAGGCGTTGGCGATGGCCGCGGTCACCCCGGGGTCGGGCGGTGCGAACGGTGGTGCCACGAAGGTGACCGACGTGTCCATCAGCCCGCCCGGGATGGGGGAGCGTGGGTAGCCGTAGGGGGTGAACTGACGCGTCACGGCGTCCGATAACCGTGAGGCCGCCTGCGACCAGGCGGCCGCCTTGTCCCTGCGGCCGGTGTCGAAGGCGTAGGACGCGGCCGAGCGAAGCCCCGTCAGGACAGGCCCAACGACGCCCAGAGTGGGACGGCGCGGGTCCTGCTCAGTGCCGGGCTTGCGCTCCCAGTAGTCGGACGAAGGCGGCGGCAGCCCTTCCGCGTCCAGGGCACCGGCGAGGTGGTCGGCGGCACGGGCCACCATCGGCCACAGCTGCGGCAGTCTGGCCGCGGCCCAAGGGTCCTGGACGTGGAACAGCCAGGCCGCCCACAGCACCCACCCCAGGGAGTCGAGCTGCGGCTCGCGGCCATCGGTGACCGCCGTCCCGTCAGGGTGGTAGCGGGCCGCCCAGAGCCCGTTCTCGTGCTGGACGTTCGCGAGGAAGCGGAGGATCCGCCGCGCCTCCTCGGGACGGCCGGTCATGGTGAACGCCGCGGCCGTGAACGCCGAGTCCCGTGGCCACGAGTAGCGCCATGCCCCGTACCAGGACGCCAGGGACGCCCCGTTGGGACGGGTGAGCAGGCGCAGGTCGAGCAAGGCCCGCGCGGCCATCTCCCCGAACACCTGCCTGCTGTCCGTGGGGACGGCGGCGCCCCCATTGGGGATGGTGCCCGCCAGCAGCCACTGCCTGTCGGAAAGCACGGCTTGCATGACCCTCGGGTCGTTCGCTTCCACTGTGATGCTGCTATCGGTGCCGAAGGGGACGAGCCGCACCCGACCGTCCCTCAGCCGTACGACGGAACTGCCGGGGAGGTACGCGGCCCCCTCGGCGTCGTCCTGCGTGAGCGGCACCCCGTTGTAGGGCCAGCCGCCACCGCCGACCAGCCCGGGACTGGACCAGCCCGGCCCGCCCTGGTCGGGGAGCGTCGCGCCACAGGTGGCGACGAGCGCCGCGACCAGAAGCAATACGGCGATGCGCCGGACCCTTCGCAGTGTGGTGCCCCGAGGCACCCTGACCAGGTCCTTGGCCACCGCCGTTACTCCCCCTGCCGGCCCGGCTCCACCGCACGGCCCCCATCGTCGAGACTAAGTTCGGGTTAAGTACATCAGGCGACACAAATGAGTTCCTCCTCCTTAAGACCCATACCCTCACAATTCACTCGGTCATCCCCCGTCACATCGAGAAACACCCAGGTCAGAGCTTGGATGGACCCCGGCCGCCTCATCAGGGACACGAGGAGACTAGGCTGCATCGACGGAGCGGACCGCAGGGTTGGCACTCCGCACGGGCGCCCCCCGTGCCCCACACTCGTGCGGTCATCGGCTGTCGAATCCCGAGAAGGACGCCTCGTGGACCTGTTCGAACATCAGGCGAAGGACCTCTTCGCCGAGTACGGGGTACCGGTGCCCACCGGCAAGGTCGCCCATACTCCCCAAGAAGCCCGGACCATCGCGGAGGAGCTCTTCGCCGCGGGCAGCAAGAAGGTCGTCGTCAAGGCCCAGGTCCTCACCGGGGGCCGAGGCAAGGCCGGCGGTGTGAAGCTGGCCGATGACGCCGCCGAGGCCGAGTCGCTGGCCGACCGGATCCTCGGCATGGACATCAAGGGCCACACGGTCCGCAAGGTGCTGGTCGAGCAGGGCAGCGCGATCGCGGAGGAGTACTACTTCTCCTTCCTGCTCGACCGCGCCAACCGCGGCTTCCTGTCGATCTGCTCCGCCGAGGGCGGGATGGAGATCGAGGAGGTCGCCGCCACCAACCCCGACGCCGTCGCCAAGGTGGAGATCTCCGCGCTGGACGGCGTGGACCGGGCCAAGGCCCGCGAGATCGCGCTGGCCGGCCGGCTGCCCGAGGCCGCCGTGGACGGCGCCGCCGAGCTGATCGAGCGGCTGTGGGCGGTGTTCGCCGACGAGGACGCCACCCTGGTCGAGGTCAACCCCATGATCCTGACCGCCGACGGGCGTGTGATGGCCCTGGACGGCAAGGTCACCCTGGACGACAACGCCGGGTTCCGCCAGGAGTCGCACGAGGCCCTGGCCGACAAGGCCGCCGCCGACCCGCTGGAGGCGCGCGCCAAGGAGAAGGACCTCAACTACGTCAAGCTGGACGGCAGCGTCGGCATCATCGGCAACGGCGCGGGCCTGGTGATGTCCACCCTGGACGTGGTCGCCTACGCGGGCGAGGAGTTCGGCGGCCAGAGGCCCGCCAACTTCCTGGACATCGGCGGCGGCGCGTCCGCCGAGGTGATGGCCAACGGCCTGGAGATCGTGCTGTCGGACGCCGACGTCCGGTCGGTGTTCGTGAACGTCTTCGGCGGCATCACCGCCTGCGACGCGGTCGCCAACGGGATCGTGTCCGCCTACAAGCTGCTGGACGAGCGGGGCGAGACCGTCGACCGCCCGCTGGTGGTCCGGCTGGACGGCAACAACGCCGAGCTCGGGCGCGCGATCCTCAAGGACGCGGCGCTGCCGGGCGTCGAGCAGGTCGACACGATGGACGACGCGGCCAGGCGGGCCGCTCAACTGGCGGCGGGGGCATGACCGATGGCCATCTGGCTCACTGAGAACAGCAAGATCATTGTGCAGGGCATGACCGGTTCGGAGGGCATGAAGCACTCCCGCCGGATGCTCGCCTCCGGCGCCAAGGTCGTCGGCGGCGTCAACGCCCGCAAGGCCGGGCAGAGCGTCGACTTCGACGGCACCACGCTGCCGGTGTTCGGCACCGTCGCCGAGGCCATGGAGCGGACGGGTGCCGACGTCTCGGTGGTGTTCGTCCCGCCGAGGTTCACCAAGGACGCGGTCGTGGAGGCCATCGACGCGGAGATCCCGCTGTGCGTGGTGATCACCGAGGGCATCCCGGTGCACGACACCGCGTACTTCTGGGCGTACGCGCAGAAGAAAGGCAACAAGACCCGCATCATCGGCCCGAACTGCCCCGGCATCGCGTCCCCCGGCGCGTCCAACGCGGGCATCATCCCGGCCGACATCACCACCCCCGGCCGGATCGGGCTGGTGTCCAAGTCGGGCACGCTGACGTACCAGATGATGTACGAGCTGCGCGACATCGGCTTCTCCACCTGCGTCGGCATCGGCGGCGACCCGGTCATCGGCACCACCCACATCGATGCCCTGCGGGCGTTCCAGGACGACCCGGACACCGACGCCATCGTGATGATCGGTGAGATCGGCGGGGACGCGGAGGAGCGCGCGGCGGCCTACATCGAGGAGCACGTGACCAAGCCGGTCGTCGGCTACGTCGCGGGCTTCACCGCCCCCGAGGGCAAGACCATGGGCCACGCCGGCGCGATCGTCTCCGGCTCGGCCGGCACCGCGCAGGCCAAGAAGGAGGCGCTGGAGAAGGTCGGCGTCCGGGTCGGCAAGACCCCCAGCGAGACCGCCCGCCTGATGCGCGAGATCATGAAGAACCTCTGATCCCCGATCAGAGACGGCGAAAGGCGCCCGAGCCGCCCGGCGGCCGGGCGTCTTTCGCTTCCGGGCCCCCACGGGCGAGGCCCGCGCCCGCGCGCCCATTACGCCGAGTGATCGCCCGCCGCAACGGCGACACGCCGGGCGGGCCTCCCGTCCCGCGGGCGCCGGGCTGCCAGCATTGACCGCGTGAGAGAAGCCAGCCCCAGACAAGGCGCCACCGCGGACGACCTCCGGGCGGCGGCGGCCGTGGCGCCGCGCCCCCTGTACGTGTCGGGGCTGGTCGGTTCGCTGTGGTGCATCGGCATCGGGCTCGCCGTGGTCATCACGCTCACGCTCGTCGGCTGGATCGCCGCGCCCGGGGCCGCGATCGGCTCGGGCCTGCCCGGGGTGTTCCGCACGGCGGTCAACCTGTGGCTGGTCGCCCACCATGCCGGCTTCTCCGCGCCGCAGGGCAGGGTCGGGCTGCTGCCGCTCGGCCTGATCGTCCTGCCCGGCGCCCCGCTCTACCGCAGCGGCGGCTGGATGATCCGTGCCGCCGGGACGCCGGGCCATCCGGGAGGCGCGCGGAAGGGCTCGACGGGCGTGGTGCGGGTCGCGGCGGCCCTGGCCGTCCCGTACTCCCTGCTGGCCGTGCTGCTCGCGCTCGCCGCCTCCTCGGACACCGTCCGGCCGTCCGCCTGGCAGGCACTGGTCGCCGCCTTCGTCGTCGCCTTCGTCGCGGGCGCCCTGGGCGCGGCACGGGCGCTGGTCGCCGCGCGGCGCGGACGGGTCAGGTCCGGGCTCGGCGCGCTGCTGCGGCTGCTGCCCGCACGCCCCCGCTCGCTGGTGATCGGCGTGTCCGGCGCCACCGCCGTCCTGCTCGCGTCCGGCGCCGTCCTCGTCGGGGCGTCGCTGGCGCTGCATCTGAGCGAGGCGGCCGAGATCTACGACGTGCTGGCGCCCGGGATCGTCGGCGGGGTCCTGCTCCTGCTGCTGGAGATGGCGTTCCTGCCGAACGCGGTCATCTGGGGAATGGCGTACACGATCGGCCCCGGCTTCTCGGTCGGCGCGGGCACGGGCGTGTCCACCTCGGGGGTGTTCTTCGACGTCGTCCCCATGTTCCCGGCGCTGGCCGCGCTGCCCGAGCCCGGTCCCGCGCCGCTGGTCTCGCTGCCGGCGCTGGCCGCCCCGTTCATCGCCGGAGCCGTGGGCGGGGTGCTGACGATCCGCGCCATGCCGAGCCCGGTGTACGAGGGCGCGCCGCTCTGGGGCTTCCTGACCGGGGCGCTGACGGGGCTGGTCGCGGCCGTGCTGAGCGCGCTCGCGGGCGGCCCGCTCGGCGACGGGCGGATGGCCACCGTGGGCCCGTCCGCGTGGCAGGTCGGGCTGCTGGCCGCCCTGGAGGTCGGGATCGCGGCGGCGATCGCGGCGTGGCTGGCCAACTGGCGCGTCCTCCGCGCGCTGGAGAACGCGCCGGACGGGGCCCGGAAAGGCCGGTCGGGCCGGTCTGAGGGGGCCAGGCGGGGACGGGTCAGGCGCCGTCAGGAGCCCCCGCCGCCGGTCGTCCCGGCCCCGCCGTCTCCGTCGCCCGCGCCGTCCGGGTCCCCGTCACCGTCCCGGTCCTCGCGTCCGGCGCCGGAACGCTCCGCGCCGGTTCGCAAGCCCTCTCCGCACGTCCCGAGCCCGCTGGAGTTCGAGGAGGCCGAGCCCGTCCTCGGGCCGCGCAAGCCCGCCAGGTCCAAGGCCAGGCGCCGCCCCCGGTCGCCCGAGCCCCCGCCCGAACCGCCCGAACCGCCCGCGGCGCCCGCCGAGGAGGAGGTCCTGGTGGACGGACCCACCGCCGCCCACCCCGAAAGGGAGGCCGCCCCGCCGGGACGCGCCGTTCCCGCGCCGCGCGGGGACGCCGAGGACGGGGAACGCACCGAGACCCGAGGCGGCGCCATCTACGTGCTCAAGAACGAGCCCGAAGACCGCCCGCACGGCCACGACGGCTGACGCCGCCCGGACGGCTCAGGCTCAGAAGAAGTCGCTGTAGGGCTCCAGTTGCTCCTTGGGGATGCCGAACTTCTTCGCGACCTGGGTGAGGAAGCGGTCCTTGCAGACCTGCTCGTCGGTCGTGGTGTTGGCGGAGGACAGGCACTCCTGGCGGCTGTTCAGTTCGGGGAACAGCATCGCCGTGACGACGAGCTGGAGGCCCGCCACCGCCAGCCCGAACGAGGCCAGCACGATCGCCGGGACCACACCGGTCACCGGGGTGCGCGAGCCGGCGCCGAGCTTGTGCGCCCTGATCGCGATCACGATGGCGGCGATGCCCAGCACCAGTCCGATCGGGAAGACGAAGAGCGACAGCACGAGCGCCCCGGCGCCCAGCCACAGAGCCCGTACGCCGGTCCGGTTGGGGTCCTCGCCCTGCCGTCCGGGCCCTCCGCCGGTCGTCTGGACGGTTCCCTGCCCGGCCCCGCCGTCGCCCCGTCCGGGCTGCTCACTCACTTTGGATCCTCCTGACGCCGAGCCTGGGTCCGTGCGGATGACGACGCGTCCAGCAGTCCCGTTAGGCTGGGGCGGGGCCCGGCGAAGCCACGCCACCTGCCCCGACGTCCCATCCGTCCACCAGCACCGTTCAAGGAGTCATGGTGTCCGCCCGGCTCGTCGTCCTCGTCTCCGGAGCGGGGACCAACCTCCAGGCGCTGCTCGACGCGTGCGCGGATCCAGCTTATGGCGCCCAGGTGGTCGCCGTGGGCGCCGATCGCCACGGTACGGGTGGAATCGCCCGCGCCGAGCGCGCCGGGCTGCCGACCTTCACCGTCAGGGTCTCCGACTTCCCCGACCGCGCCGCGTGGGACAAGGCGCTCGCCGAGGCCGTCGGCGAGCACCGGCCCGACCTGGTGGTGTCCGCCGGGTTCCTGAAGATCCTCGGCCCGGCGTTCCTGGCCCGGTACGGCGGCCGCACCGTCAACACGCACCCGGCGCTGCTGCCCGCGTTCCCCGGCATGCACGCCGTACGCGCCGCCCTGGAGTACGGGGTCAAGCTGACGGGCTGTACGGTGCACTTCGTCGACGAAGGCGTGGACACCGGGCCCATCATCGCCCAGGAGGCCGTGCCCGTCCGCTGGCACGACGACGAGGACTCCCTCCACGAGCGCATCAAGCAGGTGGAGCGGCGGCTCCTCGTGGAGGTCGTCGGGAGGCTCGCCCGCGACGGCTGGACCGAGAAGGGCCGCCGGGTCTCCATGAAGTGCAGGGTCTGCGGAACGCCGTCGTCCGCCGATGGGACGTCCGCCAACACGGAGGGGAGCTCGGCCGGTGAGTCGGGTGGGGATTAAGCGCGCGCTGATCAGCGTGTACGACAAGACCGGGCTTGAGGAACTGGCCAGGGGCCTGCACGAGTCGGGGGTGGAACTGGTCTCCACCGGCTCCACGGCGGGCCGGATCGCCGCCGCCGGCGTGCCGGTGATGAGGGTGGAGAGGCTGACCGGGTTTCCCGAGTGCCTGGACGGCCGGGTGAAGACGCTGCACCCCAAGGTGCACGCCGGGCTGCTGGCCGACCGCCGCAAGGACGACCACCTCCAGCAGCTCGACGACCTCGGGGTGGAGCCGTTCGACCTGCTGGTGGCGAACCTCTACCCGTTCTCCGAGACCGTCGCCTCGGGCGCGCGCCCGGACGAGTGCGTCGAGCAGATCGACATCGGCGGCCCGGCCATGGTCCGCGCCGCCGCCAAGAACCACGCGAGCGTCGCCGTCGTCACCGACCCGTCCGTGTACGGGGACGTGCTGGAGGCCGTCAGGGCGGGCGGCTTCACGCTGGAGGAGCGCCGCCGCCTGGCCGCGCGGGCGTTCGCGCACACCGCGTCCTACGACGTGGCCGTGGCGTCCTGGTTCGCCAGCGCCTACGCGCCCGACGAGACCGCCGCCGACGCGGGCTGGCCCGACTTCCTCGGCGCCACCTGGGAACGCTCGGACGTCCTGCGGTACGGCGAGAACCCGCACCAGCGGGCCGCGCTGTTCATGACCACGGCGGGTGAGCCGGGGCTGGCGGGGGCCGAGCAACTGCACGGCAAGGAGATGTCCTACAACAACTACGTCGACGCCGACGCGGCCCGCCGCGCGGCCTACGACTTCGCCGAGCCCGCGGTCGCGATCATCAAGCACGCCAACCCGTGCGGCATCGCGATCGGCGCGGACGTGGCGGAGGCGCACCGCAAGGCGCACGCCTGCGACCCGGTGTCGGCGTACGGCGGGGTGATCGCGGTCAACCGTCCGGTGACCGCGGAGATGGCCCGCCAGGTGGCCGACATCTTCACCGAGGTGATCGTGGCGCCCGGCTTCGAGGACGCGGCGCTGGAGCTCCTGACCCGGAAGAAGAACCTGCGGCTGCTGCGGGCCGCCGAGGGGCCGAAGGGCGGGGCCGAGTACCGCCGGATCGACGGTGGCCTGCTCCTTCAGACCGTCGACCGGGTGGACGCCGCCGGGGACGACCCGTCCACCTGGGAACTGAAGGCGGGCAAGGCCGCCGACGAGGACACGCTGCGCGATCTGGCCTTCGCCTGGAGGGCGTGCCGCTCGGTCAAGTCCAACGCGATCCTGCTGGCCGCGGACGGCGCCACGGTGGGCGTCGGCATGGGCCAGGTCAACCGGGTCGACTCGGCCCGGCTGGCGGTGTCGCGCGCCGGGGACGAGCGGGCGATGGGCGCGGTCGGCGCATCCGACGCGTTCTTCCCGTTCCCGGACGGCCTTGAGGTGCTGGCACGGGCGGGGGTACGGGCGATCGTCGAGCCGGGCGGCTCCATCCGCGACGACGAGGTGATCGACGCGGCGGAGCGGGCCGGGGTCACGCTCTACTTCACCGGCGTGCGGCACTTCTTCCACTGAGCCCGCACGGGGACGGCCCCGGCCGGGCGGTTTGACCGATCATGGGCGATTTTACGGTTGCCCGTTGGTAGCCTCGGCCGGGTCACGCGCGATCGTCCCCTCGCTGGAGCAGTCCATGGATGTCCTCATCGCCCTGCTGGTGGTGAGCACGGCCCAGACCGCCGCGCTGCTCACCGACCTGCGCCAGGTGGCCGGCCTGGTCGCGGCCTTCGTCGCCGCGATCGCCGCCGCCCGGCTCGGCTGGCACGGCACCGACCGCGTCCTCGCCCGGCGCTCCAAGGCCGACCGCTCCAAGACCGGCAAGGACTGAGCGGGCCGGGCTTCCGCCTGGCGGGTCACGCCTTCCCGTCCGCACGGCCCGCCTCGCTAAGCTGGTGTTACGCGACTGGCGCGATCAAGGTGGAGGCGACCACCGGGGAGCGGAACAGTCCGTACGCCGCGCGCCTGGGCGGACGGGACCCAGAGCCGGGTTCCCGCGCGCCCCGCGAGTTCCCGGCCACGATTCAGCGCGGAGGTGCGGATGACGGCACGAATCCTGGACGGCAAGGCCACGGCGGCCGAGATCAGGTCCGAGCTCAAGGGACGCGTGGAGGCGCTGCGGGAACGCGGCGTGACCATCGGCCTCGGCACGGTCCTGGTCGGCGACGACCCCGGCAGCCACTCGTACGTGAACATGAAGCACCGCGACTGCGCCGAGGTCGGCATCGAGAGCATCCGGCGCGAACTGCCCGCGGACGCGTCCCAGGACGACGTCGAGCGCGTCGTGGACGAGCTGAACGCCGACCCGTCCTGCACCGGGTACATCGTCCAGCTACCCCTGCCCAAGGGCCTGGACGAGCAGCGGGTGCTGGAACAAATCGACCCGCTCAAGGACGCCGACGGCCTGCACCCGGTCAACCTCGGCCGGCTGGTCCTCATGCAGCCCGCGCCGCTGCCCTGCACGCCCAAGGGCATCGTCGAGCTGCTCGCGCGGTTCGACGTCCCGCTGCGCGGCGCCGAGGTGACGGTGATCGGCCGTGGCGTGACCGTCGGGCGCCCGCTCGGCCTGCTGCTCACCCGGCGCGGCGAGAACGCGACGCCCACCCTCGCCCACACCGGCACCCGCGACCTGGCCGCGCACACCCGCCGGGCCGACATCGTCGTGGCCGCCGCCGGGGTGCCCGGCCTGATCACCGCCGACATGGTCAAGCCCGGCGCCACCGTCCTGGACGTGGGCGTCTCCCGGGTGGACGGCAAGCTCGCCGGCGACGTGGCCGCCGATGTCCGCGAGGTCGCCGGGTGGGTGGCGCCCAACCCCGGCGGCGTCGGGCCCATGACCCGCGCGATGCTGCTGTCCAACGTCGTCGAGGCCGCCGAGCGCGCCGCGTCCGCCTGAGCCCGGCGTCCCGGGCGTCCCGGGCGTCCCGATCGGCCCTGCTCACGTTCTGCTCACACGTACGGGGCCGCGAACGCTGCGCGGCCCCGTACGTGTGATGTGACGATCGCCTCAGAGTTTGCGCTACCCGGGCGAGGCGATCGCACGGTCAGATCAGCTCGCCCTCCTGCCCGCCGCGGTCGGGTGGCGGCCCGGTCCCGTCACGTGACTCGCGGGATGGGGCGCCCCGGGGCGGCGTACCTCGGGTCCCCGGCGGGCGCCGTCGATCGGCGGCCGGTTCTGCTGAGGCACGTGCACCGGAGGGAGGGGACGGACGAGGCCCATCGCGATGACCTCGTTGGCGAGCCGGGTGCGCCGGTTGGCGCCCTCGGGGATACGGAACTTCTGGTAGAGCCGCAGCAGATGCTGCTTGACCGCGGCCTCGGTGACGACGAGGTCCCCGGCGATCTCCCGCGCGGTGGCGGGGGCGACGAACGCCTCGTCCGACAGCGCGGGACGGCACAGCGACGTGAGCACGTCCACCTCGCGGCGGGTGAGCTCGGGCGCCACGGCGCGGCGCAGCTCGACGTCCGGATCGACCTCCTCACGGGGGATGCCCCCCATCCGGCAGCGTGCCGTCCCGAAGCTGACGACGTCGCCGTCCTCCAGGACGCGGCGGGCGATCGGCCGGCCGTTGACACGGGTCCCGTTCCGGGACAGTCCCATGTCGACGACGTACACGTACGGGCCGCGCCGAACGATCTCTGCGTGCAATCGGGACACACTCGGGTCGTCGAGGCGGATGTCGACTCCCCGCCCGCGCCCGACCGTCGTGACATCGGGGCGCAGCGGCATCACCAGCCCGCTGTCCTCGATCCGCATGAACGGCCCCTCCACGGCAGTCCTCCCAGCTAGTTAGCGACCCCTGTCTGGCGGGTTACCCGTCCGGGTAAACCGTCACACCCTCCTACTGGCCAGTAGGACCGATGGCACGGGGCATGTGGCGTCCATCGGGACCTTCTGGGCCTCAGCAGTCACGCCCGGAAGGGTGAAGGGGTTCCGGTGAGAAGGTCCCCCGTGGCGGAAACCTCCCACGTAACGGCGCCGTCGTTGCAACGATGTGGCGCCGGGCCGGGCACCCGCCCGGGGATGGGCTCCAGGACGGGCCGGAACCGGCTAACGTCACCTTCATGTCGGAAAGGCCGGACGGGATCGGGTACGCGGGCACCGAGGTGCGCCGCCGGCGCCGGCGGCGGCCGGGCGCGCCCGGGACGTCCGCGCAGGACTGGGTCGCGCGGATCCCGTACATGATCGTGCTGACCGGCGTGACGGCCGGGCTGGGGCTGTGCTCGCTGCACTACTTCCGCAAGGGCTCGGTGCTGATCGCCGCCGCGCTGCTGTTCGGCGCGCTGGCCCGGCTGGTGCTGCCGGAGTCGCGGCTGCGCATGCTGGCCGTCCGGAGCCGCTCCTTCGACTGCTGGACGCTGGTGATCCTCGGCGAGGCCGTGGCGTTCGTCGCGCTCAGCGTCCCGCCCATGCACCGCGCCGGACTGATGATCGCCGCGGGCTTCGGGGTGCTGATCGCGGTGGTGTTCGTGGTGCGGGGCATACGGTTCCTGCTGCGCAGGCATGGTACGGGTCAGGCCCAGGTCTAAGGCTGCGGCCGCACTCGGATAGCCTTCCGAGTTGAGCCTTACAAGGATGAGTCACGTTCGTCCGGCCTCGGCCCCGGGGCGGAACCAGCGGCCTCGCGGAGGACGGAACGGCTCAAGCCGGCCGGTGTAGGAAAGGGACAGCCACAGCATGCCCAAGATCAAAGTAGCGGGCCCGGTCGTCGAACTCGACGGCGACGAAATGACGCGGATCATCTGGAAATTCATCAAGGACCAGCTGATCCTGCCCTACCTCGATGTGGACCTGAAGTACTACGACCTGGGGATCGAGGAGCGTGACGCCACCGACGACCAGGTCACCGTCGACGCCGCCAAGGCCATCGCCAAGTACGGCGTCGGCGTCAAGTGCGCGACCATCACTCCCGACGAGGCCCGGGTCGAGGAGTTCGGCCTGAAGAAGATGTGGCGTTCCCCCAATGGAACGATCCGCAACATCCTCGGCGGCGTGATCTTCCGCGAGCCCATCGTGGTCTCCAACATCCCGCGGCTGGTCCCCGGCTGGACCAAGCCCATCATCATCGGCCGTCACGCGCACGGCGACCAGTACAAGGCCACCGACTTCGTGGTCCCCGGACCGGGCACGGTGACGATCACCTACACCCCCGAGGACGGCTCCGACCCGATGGAGTTCGAGGTCGCCAAGTTCCCCGGCGGCGGCGTCGCCATGGGCATGTACAACTACGACGACTCCATCAGGGACTTCGCCCGCACCAGCATGCGGTACGCGCTGGACCGCGAGCTGCCCCTCTACATGTCGACCAAGAACACGATCCTCAAGGCGTACGACGGCCGGTTCAAGGACATCTTCCAGGAGGTCTTCGAGACCGAGTTCAAGGCCGACTTCGACGCCAAGGGCCTCACCTACGAGCACCGGCTGATCGACGACATGGTCGCCGCCGCGCTCAAGTGGGAGGGCGGCTTCGTCTGGTCGTGCAAGAACTACGACGGCGACGTCCAGTCCGACACCCTGGCGCAGGGCTTCGGCTCGCTCGGCCTGATGACCTCCGTCCTGATGACCCCGGACGGCAAGACCGTCGAGGCCGAGGCCGCGCACGGCACGGTGACCCGCCACTACCGGCAGCACCAGCAGGGCAAGCCGACCTCCACCAACCCGATCGCGTCCATCTTCGCCTGGACCCGGGGGCTGGAGCACCGCGGCAAGCTCGACGGCCAGAGCGAGGTCATCGGCTTCGCCCGCGCCCTGGAGCAGGTCTGCGTCGAGACCGTCGAGGCCGGCCAGATGACCAAGGACCTGGCCCTGCTGGTCGGCGGCGACACTCCCTGGCTCACCACCCAGCAGTTCCTCGAGGCGCTGGACACCAACCTGCAGAAGAAGATCAACGGCTGAGCCGTGCCCACGCAGGCCGCCCCGGCGATCCCGGGGCGGCCTTCGGCGTTCCCGGACGCCCTTACAGGGCTACGCGGCGCCCCACGCCCGCCTCGGCGGCGAGGGCGACGATGCGGGCGGCCGCGGCGGCGTCCTGCACGCCCAGGCCCACGCTGTTGTAGAAGATCACGTCGTCGGGGGAGCGGCGCGGGGCGGCGGCGCCGGTGACGACGTCGCCGAGCGGGACCAGGTCCAGGTCCGGGACGTCCACCAGCGGACCGGCCTGGGCGCGGGCGGTCGCGACATCGTCCACGACGACGGCGGCGGCACGGTCGAGCAGGTCGGGGCCGACCTCGCGCCGGTCGGGGGCGAACGAGCCGACGCTCAGCACGGTGCAGCCCGGCGCCAGCCAGGACGCCTCCAGAACGGGCGTGAAACTCGTCGTGCACGTCGCCACCAGCCCGGCGCCGGAAACGGCCTCACGCGCCGAGGAAACGGCCTCCACGGGCAGATCCAGCTCGGCGCCGAGCGATGCGGCGGCACGCGCGCACGCCGCCTTGTCGCGCCCCGCCAGGCGCACCCTTGTCAGGGGACGGACCTGAGCCAGGGCGCGCACATGCGCCCGTCCCTGGACGCCGTGGCCGATGACCGCGAGGGACGAGGCGTCCGGCACCGCGAGGTGGTCGGCGGCGACGGCGCTGGCCGCGGAGGTGCGCAGCGTGGTCACCGCCTCCCCCTCGATGATCGCGACGGGCCGTCCGTCGTCCGGGTCGAGCACCGTGACCAGGGCGTGCACGCTGGGAAGGCCGCGCGCCGCGTTGCCCGGATTGACGCTGCCGAACTTGCCGATGGGACCGGTCCCGGGCAGCCGCGACGCGTACGAGAAGGCGATGTCGCCGTCCGGCCCGGGAAGCAGCGCGCGGGGCGCGAGCCGGGCGTCCCCCCGCCCGAGCGCGCCGAACGCCTCCCGCTGGGACTCGATGGCCAGGCTCACATCGAAGACCTTCTCGACATCGGCGGCGCTGAGCATGAGGAGTTCCGTCACGGCCCGCAGGTTAATGTCCGCCCATGGGGGCACCCAGAAGCGGGGTCGCCGTGCGCGATAGCCTGACCGGGAACTATCTCGACAGCGAGAGACAGAGGCAATGACCAACACCCCAGTGGACGTCACCGTCACCGGCGCCGCAGGTCAGATCGGCTATGCGCTGCTGTTCCGTATCGCATCGGGCCAGATGCTGGGCGCCGACACCCCAGTACGCCTCCGCCTGCTGGAGATCCCGCAGGCCGTGAAGGCGGCCGAGGGCACCGCCATGGAACTGGACGACTGCGCGTTCCCGCTGCTGGCCGGGATCGACATCTTCGACGACCCCACCAGGGCCTTCGAGGGCGCCAACGTCGCGCTGCTGGTAGGCGCCCGTCCCCGCACCAAGGGCATGGAACGCGGCGACCTGCTGGAGGCCAACGGCGGCATCTTCAAGCCGCAGGGCGAGGCGATCAACGCGGGCGCCGCCGACGACATCAAGGTCCTCGTGGTCGGCAACCCGGCCAACACCAACGCCCTGATCGCGCAGCGGCACGCGCCGGACGTCCCCGCGTCCCGGTTCACCGCGATGACCCGGCTCGACCACAACCGGGCACTGGCCCAGCTGTCCAAGAAGGCGGGCGTCCCCGTCAACAAGATCACCAAGCTGACGATCTGGGGCAACCACTCCGCCACCCAGTACCCCGACCTGTTCCACGCCGAGATCGCCGGCAGGAACGCCGCCGAGACCGTCAACGACCAGGACTGGCTGGAGAACGACTTCATCCCGACCGTCGCCAAGCGCGGCGCCGCGATCATCGAGGCCCGCGGCGCGTCCTCCGCCGCCTCGGCCGCCTCCGCCGCGATCGACCACATCCACACCTGGGTGCACGGAACCCCCGACAACGACTGGACCTCCATGGCCGTCGTGTCGGACGGCTCGTACGGAGTCCCCGAGGGCCTCGTCTCCAGCTTCCCCGTGACCACCCGCGGCGGCGAATGGGAGATCGTCCAGGGCCTGGAGATCGACGACTTCTCCCGCGCCCGCATCGACGCCTCCGTCGCCGAACTCGCGGAAGAACGCGAAGCCGTCCAAAAGCTCGGGCTGATCTAGTCTGGTTTTATGGCAAGCACGAGCTGTGCTCCTCGCCTGGGGGCTCGTCGCTTGTCGTGCTTGCGGCGATCGCTGCATCGCTTCGACTCGCCCTAGGGGCTCGCTTCGCGATCAGGTTCCTCGCAGGCTCGGAACCTGCCTTCGGTCGCGATCGCAGCGCTTGGGCGACCGTTCGGGGCTGGGGTTGCGGGCTGGGGTGGTTGTGCTGGGATCGCCGGAGGCGGTCTCGGTGGTCGGGCGGCCGTGCGGGCGGGGAAAATCGGGGCATAGGTGTCCGAAGTCGCCGTTAGGCTTCACCCTGATCTCGGGGTGAAGGGACGGCAGCGTGGAACAGGCGTTTCAGGTCGATCTCCGTGGTGTGGTGG
This sequence comes from Actinomadura sp. SCN-SB, assembly GCF_043906805.1. NCBI lineage: Bacteria > Bacillati > Actinomycetota > Actinomycetes > Streptosporangiales > Thermomonosporaceae > Actinomadura > Actinomadura sp. SCN-SB. The sequence continues at coordinate 39,818 of NZ_JBIMPP010000065.1, forward strand.
ACCTGCTCAGCAGGCACCTGTACTCCAGCCCGCGGGTCTACCTGCGGGAGCTGCTGCAGAACGCGGTGGACGCCATCACGGCGCGCGGTGGCGGGCCGGGGACGGTGCGGATCGAGACGAGCGGCGGTGGGCTGCGGGTCCACGACGACGGGATCGGGCTGACCGAGGAGGAGGTCCACCGGCTGCTCGCCACGATCGGGCGGTCGTCCAAGCGGGACGAGCTCGGGTTCGCCCGGCACGACTTCCTGGGCCAGTTCGGGATCGGGCTGCTGTCGGGCTTCCTGGTGGCCGACGAGATCGAGGTCGTGACCCGGTCGGCGCGGGACGGGGCGCCGAAGCGGGCCGTGCGGTGGACCGGGTACGCCGACGGTCGTTACCGGGTGGATCCCGCCGACCGTGACGCGCCGGGCACGACGGTCTCGCTGCGCGCCCGTCCCGGGTCGGCCGAGCTGCTGCGGCCGGAGATCGTGAAGGGGCTGGCGCGCTCGTACGGGTCGCTGCTGCCGGTCGGCCTCACCGTGGACGGCGAGGCGATCACCGGTGAGGGGCCGGTGTGGCAGGCGGCGCATCCCGATCCGGCGCGCCGCCGCCGTGCCCTGGACGCCTACTGCCAGGAGCTGTACGGGTTCGTCCCCTACGACGTGATCGATCTGGACGTTCCCGAGGCGGGCCTGACGGGCGTGGCGTTCGTGCTGCCCCAGCCGGTGGCGCCCACGGCACGCGGCGCGCATCGTGTGTACCTCAAGCGGATGCTGCTGGCCGAGAACGTCGAGGCGCTGCTGCCGGAGTGGGCGTTCTTCGTCCGGTGCGTGGTGGACGCGAGCGAGTTGCGGCCCACGGCGAGCCGGGAGGCGCTGTACGAGGACGAGCTGCTGGAGTCCACGCGGCGGGCCCTGGGCGAGCGGCTGCGGCAGTGGCTGGTGCGGCTCTCGGAGACCGACCCGGTCCGGCTGCGCGGCTTCCTGCGGCTCCACCAGCTCGGCGTCAAGGCCATGGCGTTGCAGGACGACGACATGCTGCGGATCGTGGACCGCTGGCTGGACTTCGAGACCTCGGCGGGCCCGATGACGCTGGCCGAGTTCCGCCGCCGCCACCCCAAGGCGCGGTACGTGACCAGCGTGGAGGAGTTCCGGCGGCTGTCGGCGGTGTCGGGCGCGCAGGGCGTGGGCCTGGTCAACGGCGGCTACGTGCACGACACCGAGATCATCGAGCGGCTGCCCGCGATCGACCCGGACGCGGCGCTGCTCCGGCTGGACGCCGCCGAGCTGACCACCCACTTCGGCGTCCTGGACCCCGCGGCGGAGCTGGAGCTGCGGCCGTTCCTGGCGGCGGCGCAGCGCGCGGTGGAACGGCTCCGGTGCGAGGTGGTGATCCGCGACTTCGACCCGGCGTCGCTGCCCGCGCTGTACCTGACCAGTCGCGCCGCCCAGTACCAGGAGGAGATGACCGAGGCCAGGGAGATGGCCGACGAGCTGTGGTCGGACGTGCTGGGCGCGCTGAGCGGCGCCGTCACCGCGGACCGTCCGCAGCTCGTGCTCAACCACCGCAACCCGTTGGCGCGGAGGATCACCTCCCTCACCGACGAGGCGCTGATCGAGCTGGCGGTGCAGGGCCTGTACGGGCAGGCGCTGCTGTACGGCCGGCATCCGCTGCGACCCGCCGACACCGCGGCGCTGAACCGCTCCTTCCTCGGGTTGCTGGAGTGGGCCGTGCACGGTACGGGTGGACAGGAATCTGGAGAGGGCACGTGAGCTTCGAGCAGGTCCAGGAGTTGATGGAACGGGCGTACTCACTGCCCTACGGCGAGGCGCGGACGGTGGTGGTGGAGGAGGCGCTGCGCCGCGCGGAGGAGGCCGGCGACAGGGCGCTGATCTTCGACGTGCGGATGGCCCTCGGCACCGCCTACGGGTACGGCGCCGAGCCGGTGAAGCGGTTCGGCGCGTTCAGCCGGTGCCTGGCCGAGTACGACGCCGACCCGGCGTTCTACGGTGCCCGAGCGGCGCATCTGCTGCTGTGGGAGTTCAAGGGCATCGTGGACTCGCTGACGGACTTCCCCGAGGTGCCGCTGGACCGGACCCGTGCCGTCCTGGACGACATGGAGCGCCGCTACAAGATGGGCGGGCACAGCCTTCAGGCCGTGTACGGGCGGCGCACGCTGGTGGCCAAGCATCTCGGCAACGCCGACGCGGCCGACCGCTGGTTCGCGTTGTGGCACACCACCCCGCGGGACGCGCTGTCGGACTGCGAGGGCTGCGACCCGGGCCTCAAGGTCTCCTTCCTGGACTGGCGGGGCCGCGACGAGGAGGCGCTGGCCATCGCGGAACCGGTGGTCACCGAGGATCTGACCTGTACGGAGCAGCCCCAGACGATCCTGACCCAGATGCTGCGCGTGTACGTGCGCTCGGGGCGGCTGGAGGAGGCGCGCGGCGCGCACCTGCGGGCGTACCGGCTGCTGCGGTCCCGGCTGAGCGAGCTGGAGCTGATCGGCGATCATGTGGAGTTCTGCGCCCGGACGGGCAACGAGGCGCGCGGACTGGAGATCGTCCAGCGGCATCTGGGGTGGCTCGACCGGGCGCCCACCCCGTACGCCGACCTGTGGTTCTCGGCCACCGCCGCGCTGCTGCTGCGGAGGGTGGAGGAGATCGGGCACGGCGGGCTGACGATCGTCCGCCCGGCGGCGGAGGAGGGCGCCGAGCCGGTGGAGGTGGCCGTCGGGGAGCTGCGCGCCGAGCTGACCAAGCGGGCCGAGGAACTGGCCGCCAGGTTCGACGCGCGCAACGGCAACGAGCACCAGAGCGCGGTCGTCCGGGACGTGCTGAACGCCGAGCCCTGGGTGGAGCGCCTGCCGCTGACCGAGTACGACCGGGCTCCGGCGAGCGTCACCGTCCCCTCGCCGCCCACGGGCACCGTCGGGGCGCACGCGGACGTCCACGACCTGGACGCCCTGCTGGACATCGGCGAGCGGGAGTGGCAGGACGGGCGAATCGACCGCGCCGTCCCCGCCTGGCTGCGGTTCGACGAGCTGGCGGCGTCCGCCGAGCTCACCACGCTGCAGCGGGCCCGGCGGACGGACGCGGAGGGCGCGCGGCGGTACGGCGAGGCCGACATCGACGGGGCCGTGGCCGAGTGGAGGCGCGCGGCGGAGCTCTACGAGGAGGCCGATGACCTGGTCTCCCGGCATGCCGCGCTGGGCCGGGTCGGCGCGCTGCTGTGCGGTCAGGGCCGGACCGACGAGGGCTTCCCGCTGCTGAACGCCAGTGCCGCCTACCTGGACGAGCACGCCGCGGGCACCAGGCGTGCGCTCGCCGCCCGCCTGCGCCTGTCGGGCACGCTGCTGAACGAGAACCGTGCCGAAGAGGCACGGGCGGCCCTGGACGGCCTGGACCCCGAGGCACCGTTGGACGCGGGTGAGATTCTGCTGATGCGCGCCCGTACGTACCTCACCACGGGCGAGACGGACACCGCCGAGCCGCTGCTGCGCAAGGCCCGCGCGCTCTTCGCCGACCTCGATGAGAAGGGGCAGCTCGCGGACACGTGCCTGCTGCTGGCCAAGGTGCTGTCGCACCGGGCGGGCCAGACCGCCGAAGGGCGGAAGGAGATCCTGGACGAGACGCTGGGCCTGCTCGACGAGGCTGTCTCGTCCGCCCGGGAGGCGGGCAACGCCTGGCCGGCGACCGTCGCGCACGCCGAGCGCGGCAGCCTGCTGCTGATGATGGAGCGCCCGGGTGACGCCGTACCCGATTCGGCGGAGGCGGTCGCCGGGTTCACCGCGGCGGGCGCCATGCCCCAGGCCACGTACGCGCGGCTCGATCTGGCCGGCGCGTACTACTCGACCGGCCGCCACCTGGAGGCCGCCGAGACGGCCGAGGAGGCCATGCCGGTCCTGAGCCGGCTCGGCGACCCCGACGCCTTCCGCAGGGCACGGCTGCTGCTGGCCCACGCCCAGCGGGAACTGGGCGAGGAACAGGCCGCCGACCTGTTCACCGAGCTGGCGGGCGAGGAGGGCGACGACCCGCTGTCCGCCGCGGGCCTGCTGGAGATGGCGGGGGAGGTGCTGACCGCCCTCGACAAGGACGCCCTCGCGGCCGAGAGGTTCGGCGCGGCGGCCGACGCGTTCGAGACGGCGGGCGACCCGTACGGCGCCGTCCGCGCCCGCAGGCAGG
>NZ_JBIMPP010000066.1:0-43364 GCF_043906805.1 Actinomadura sp. SCN-SB
AGGCCGCCACTGAGGCCGCCACTGAGGCCGCCTCCGCCCCCGGCGAGAAGACGGCGGACGCGGGTTCCGTGCCCGTCGAAATCCGGCTGCCGATCGGCCTGCAGAAGCCGTGGTGGGCGGACGATGACGAGCCCGCCCCCACCGCGTCCGAGCCCGCGCCGGAGCCTCAGCGGGAGCCTGAGCCCGTGCCGGAGCCTGAGAGGGCCGCAGAGCCCGAGAAGGCGAAGCCCGAGAAGGCCGAGCCCGAGGAGGCGCCGGAGCCCGAGGGGATCCCGGGCACGCTGGTCGCCGGGACGGGCGTCCCGAGCGTCGACACCCGGCGGGCCGTCCCGAACAAGCCGATCGTCGAGCGCCCCCGCCCCGCGTCCCGGGACACCGATCCGGACGGCATCCCCGCCGTCACGGCGGCGGAACCGGAACCCGAGCCCGCGGCCCAGCCCGAGCCCGCACCGGAGCCCGAGCCCGAGCCTCCGGCCCCGGAGGCGGAGGTCTCCGGAAAGGTCCTCTCGCCCGACTCCTTCCTCCCGCCCGGGACGACACCGCCCGAGGACGGCGACCGAACGCCCACAACGCCCACTCCGTTGGCCGCTCCCATCGTCACCGAGGCGTCCAAGGAGACCCGCCCACAGGTGATCACACCCGTCTACCACGCGGAGGGCGGGCTCTCGATCGACAGCACGCCGTTCGCCGACGGCCTGCTCAACACGGGCGGCGACAAGGGCACGGACCGCGCCTCCGGTGGACGCCGCAAGGCGCTGCTGATCGGCGGGGGTGTGGCCGTCGTGGCACTGCTCATCGGCGCCGGCGGCTTCGTCGTCACGAACGGGGGCTCCGACAGCGCCACCCGCCGCGCCGGGGCGGCCGAGACCTCGGGACCGCAGGTCGCGCAGAACGGCCCCACCCCGTCCCAGAACCCCTCCTCCACCTCGGCCCCACCCTCGGAACCGTCCGTCATCGACAGCGTGCGCACCGATCCGAAGCCGCTGGCGCTCACGGAGGCGTTCCCGACCTCGCGGATCGTCCTGGGCGGGCGTGCTTACGCCCGTGACCGCTCGTCGGTCAACCACCAGTGCGCCCTGGTCGCCCGCGGCGCGATGGCGAAGGCGCTCACCGCGCTGCGATGCAGCAGCGTCGTCCGGGTCACCTACCTCGACAGGAAACGGTCCCTCGCCGTCACGTCCGGCATCGCGGTGCTGCCCACCAAAGCCGCGGCGCTCAGAGCCAACACGGCCGGCGACCCGAGCACGTACGAGTGGTTCCGCGGGATGCCCGGCAAGCGCACCCCCGACATCGACCGGGCGGGCGGGTACGCGGCCAGCACGGTCAGGGGACGCTACATCGTCTACGCGTACGCGACGTACGCCAACGGCAAGCGGCCACAGCCGGGCGACCCGATGCTCAAGGCCGTCGCCGAGCAGTTCGTGGGGTACGCGCTGCGTCCCATCGACACGCGCGCCCGCGGCTGAACCATGGCACGGCGCTGGCCGGCCCGCTAACCGGCCACGGAGTCACCGGACAACCCGGAGCCGGACCCGGAGTTGAGCGTGCGGACACGCCGGGTCTCCTGGGCGCGCCGCGCGAGGTTCTCCGGCTCCGGGTAGCGGATCTCCTCCAGGGAAAGCCCGTGCGCGGGCGCCACGTTCACCGCCGAGTCGCGGACCCGCCGTGACAGCACTTCCTTGGGCCATTCCACGGCGCGCCTGCCGTCCCCCACCACCAGCATCGCGCCGACGAGGGCGCGCACCATCGAGTGGCAGAACGCGTCGGCCTCGACGGTCGCCACGACCATCCCCCGCTGCTGAACCGGCGAACGCGGCACGTCACCCCGCGCGGCGTCCCTCACGCCGTAGGGCTCCTCACGGTGCCACTCGAAACGCTGCAACTCCCGGATGGTGGTCGCGCCCTCCCGTTTGCGGCAGTACGCGGCGAAGTCGTGCTCACCCAGCAGCATCGCCGCCGCGGTGTTGATGCGGTCCAGGTCCAGCGGACGGGGATGCCACAGGACGTCGTGGCGGCGCAGCGGGTCCACCCCGACCGGGTCGTCGCACACCCGGTACACGTACCGGCGCGACAGGGCGGAGAAGCGCGCGTCGAACCCCTCCGGGGCGACCGACACCCGCCACACCCGCACGTCCGGCGGCAGCAGCCCCGCGAGCCGCCGCGGCATGGTGCCGTTGACCGTTGAGTACGAGGCGACCGGCACCACCACGTGCGCCACCTGGCCCCGCGCGTGCACGCCCGCGTCCGTGCGGCCCGCCACGGTGAGCGCCGGAGGCGGGTCGAGGCGCAGCAGGCGGGCCAGGGCGTCCTCGATGACGCCCTGCACGGTCCGCTGGTTGGGCTGGCGCGCCCAGCCGGCGAACCCCGACCCGTCGTAGCCGATGTCGAGCCGGAGCCGTACCAGTGCGGTCATCCCACCCCTCTCACGTGACCATGACAGCAGTCTGGCAAAGATCGGGCCCGCCGTCCCGTAAGGGACCGGCGGGCCCGAGCGCATGTCGAACGCACCAAAAGGCGCCCTGACCTGCTACTTCTTGGTGTCACCCTCGTCGGTGGCCTCATCCGTGGCCGTGTCCCCGGCCTCGGTGGCCTCGGTCTCGGCGTCCTCGCCCTTGGACAGGGTCACCTCGTCCTCGGCCTCGCCCTTCTCGGTGACCTCGGCCGGGGTGGGCGCCACCACGGCGGCCTTGGACTGCGGAGCCGCGGCGGGACGGCCGGTCGAGGCGGACAGCTCCTCCTGGACGAGCTCGATCACGGCCATCGGGGCGTTGTCGCCCCTGCGCGGCCCGATCTTGGTGATCCGGGTGTAACCGCCGGGACGGTTCTCGTAGCGCGGCGCGATCTCGGTGAAGAGCTCGTGCACGACGCCCTTGTCCCGGATCACCTTGGCCACCTGGCGGCGGTTGTGCAGGTCGCCCCGCTTGGCCTTGGTGATCAGCTTCTCGGCCAGCGGGCGCACCCGCCGGGCCTTGGCCTCGGTGGTGGTGACCCGGCCGTGCTCGAACAGCGCCGTCGCCAGGTTGGCCAGGATGAGCCGCTGGTGCGCGGGGCTGCCGCCCAGACGGGCGCCCTTGGTGGGCTGAGGCATCGTCGTTCCTTCCTGCGCCGGCCGTATCAGGTACCGGCGTCAGCCTGATTCCAGGCCGGGGTCCGCGTTCGCGACCCCCGGCCTGGGATGGAAAGTGCTTAGTACTGCTCGGTCTCGGCGTAGCTGGTGTCGTCGTCGCCGTAGTTGTCGGCCGCCGCGCTCGGGTCGAACCCGGGCGGGGAGTCCTTCAGGGACAGACCCATGTCGCTGAGCTTCTGCTTGACCTCTTCGATCGACTTGGCGCCGAAGTTGCGGATGTCCAGCAGGTCCTGCTCGGAGCGGGCGACCAGCTCGCCCACCGAGTGGATGCCCTCGCGCTTGAGGCAGTTGTAGGAGCGGACCGTGAGGTTGAGCTCCTCGATGGGCAGCGCCAGGTCGGCGGCCAGCGCCGCGTCCGTCGGGGACGGGCCCATGTCGATGCCCTCGGCCTCGACGTTGAGCTCCCGGGCCAGCCCGAACAGCTCGACGAGGGTCTTGCCGGCGGAGGCCACCGCGTCCCGCGGCAGCATCGCCTGCTTGGTCTCCACGTCCAGGATGAGGCGGTCGAAGTCGGTGCGCTGCTCGACCCGGGTCGCCTCGACCTTGTAGGTGACCTTCAGGACGGGCGAGTAGATCGAGTCGATCGGGATCCGGCCGATCTCCTGGCCCGGCTGCTTGTTCTGGGCCGCCGAGACGTAGCCGCGACCGCGCTCGACGGTCAGCTCCATCTCCAGCTTGGCCTTGTTGTTGAGGGTGGCGATGTGCAGGTCGGGGTTGTGCACCTCGACGCCGGCGGGCGGCGCGATGTCGGCCGCGGTCACCTCGCCGGGGCCCTGCTTGCGCAGGTACATGACCACCGGCTCGTCGTGCTCGGAGGAGACCACCAGCTCCTTGAGGTTCAGGATGATGTCGGTGACGTCCTCCTTGACCCCGGGCACGGTGGAGAACTCGTGCAGCACGCCCTCGATCCGGATGCTGGTGACGGCGGCGCCGGGAATCGAGGACAGCAGGGTGCGGCGGAGCGAGTTGCCGATCGTGTAACCGAAGCCCGGCTCCAGCGGCTCGATGGTGAACCGCGACCGGAACTCGTCGACCTGCTCCTCGGTGAGGGTGGGACGCTGAGCGATGAGCATGGGAATTCCTTCTTTCCGCGGTGCCCGCTATTTGACGACCGCGTGCTCCATGGTACTTGCCCGCCCCCGGTCGGCCCCCGTTCCGCGTCTCCACGGGACGGAGGCCGGCCGGGACGGGCCGCGAGCCCTTGCCTGGACGAGCCCTTACTTCGAGTAGAGCTCGACGATCAGCTGCTCCTGGACGGGAGCGTCGATCTGCTGCCGGACGGGCAGCGAGTGCACGAAGATCCGCATCCGATCGGCGTCCACGCCCAGCCACGCCGGGACCTGGCGCTCGCCCGCCTCGGCCTTGGCGACCTGGAACGGGGTCATCTCCAGCGACTTGGCCCGCACATCGATGATGTCGGCCTCGCTGACCAGGTAGGACGGGATGTTGACCTTCTTGCCGTTGACCCGGAAGTGGCCGTGCCGGATCAGCTGGCGGGCCATGTCGCGGGACTTGGCGAAGCCCGCGCGGTAGACCACGTTGTCGAGCCGCCGCTCCAGCAGGGACAGCAGGTTCTCACCCGTCTTGCCGCCCTGCCGGTTGGCCTCGACGTAGTAGTTGCTGAACTGCCGCTCCAGCACCCCGTAGATGCGCTTGGCCTTCTGCTTCTCACGCAGCTGGAGCAGGTACTCGGTCTCCTTGGGACGGCCGCGCCCGTGCTCACCCGGCGGGTAGGGCCGGATCTCGATCGGGCACTTGGGTCCCTCGCACTTGCTGCCCTTGAGGAACAGCTTCATCTTCTCGCGACGGCACAGCTTGCAGTCGGCGCCGGTGTAACGAGCCATTGTCCTGAATCTCCCCCTCAGACCCGACGGCGCTTCGGCGGCCGGCAGCCGTTGTGCGGAACGGGCGTGACGTCCTGGATCGAGCCCACTTCGAGGCCGGTCGCCTGCAGCGACCGGATCGCGGTCTCACGGCCCGAGCCCGGGCCCTTCACGAAGACGTCGACCTTGCGCATGCCGTGCTCCATGGCACGCCGGGCGGCCGACTCGGCGGCCTGCTGGGCGGCGTACGGGGTCGACTTGCGCGAGCCCTTGAACCCGACATGGCCGGAGGAGGCCCAGGAGATCACGTTCCCGTTCGGGTCGGTGATCGAAACGATCGTGTTGTTGAACGTGCTCTTGATGTGGGCGTGCCCGTGAGCGACGTTCTTCTTCTCCTTGCGGCGCACCTTCTTGGCGCCGGCACGGCTCTTGGGAGGCATCTGCTCTCTCTACTCCTGAGGTCGTCGATCCGGATCCGGCGCACGCCGGAGGCCGGACTACTGGATGATGTTCGTCCTCTGCACGTTCGGACGGTCCGGCGTTCCGGCGAGGATCGGAAGGGAAGCGCTCACTTCTTCCCGGCCTTCTTCTTGCCGGCCACGGTCTTCTTCTTGCCCTTGCGCGTCCGCGCGTTGGTCTGGGTGCGCTGGCCGTGCACGGGAAGCCCGCGGCGGTGCCGGATGCCCTGGTAGCAACCGATCTCGATCTTGCGCCGGATGTCGGCCTGGACCTCGCGGCGCAGGTCGCCCTCGGTCTTGTAGTTCGCCTCGATCCAGTCGCGCAGCTTGACCAGCTCCTCGTCGCCGAGCTGGTGGACGCGCAGGTCCGGGTTGACACCGGTGTTGGCCAGCGTCTCCTGCGCCCGGGTACGGCCGATGCCGTAAATGTAGGTGAGAGCGATCTCCACGCGCTTGTCGCGCGGGAGGTCGACGCCGAGCAGGCGTGCCATCTAGGGCAGTTCCCTTCATGTCGCGGAGGTGTGTGCGCGCCGCTCCCGCGAACACCCTGCCCGGGTGGCGGCCTCGGCCTCCGTCCGAGGGTCCCCCTTCACCCGCGCGGATCCCCGTGGAGGAGGCCGTGCCTCCGGCCCCGGGGACACCGGTGCCGCACGACCCGATCAAGGGTCGTACGGCCACGTGGTGAAAGATCGCGACGCGCTTGTCTTTTTCGGTTATGCCGTTCGGCGATGCCGCTCGCCGGGCCGGGGCCTCAGCCCTGGCGCTGCTTGTGGCGCGGGTCGGAGCAGATCACCATGACCCGGCCGTGCCGGCGGATGATGCGGCAGTTGTTGCAGATCTTCTTGACGCTCGGCTTGACCTTCACTGGGTCTCCTTCGTTCAGGGTCACCCTCACGCCGCCACGCATGAGGAAGGCAACCCCAGTGGGTTATCGATTCACTTGTAGCGGTAGACGATCCGGCCGCGCGAAAGGTCGTAGGGGCTCAGCTCCACGACGACGCGGTCGTCCGGCAGGATCCGGATGTAGTGCATCCGCATCTTGCCGCTGATGTGGGCGAGCACCTTGTGCCCGTTGTCCAGTTCCACCCTGAACATGGCGTTGGGGAGGGACTCGATGACGGTGCCCTCGATCTCGATGGCGCCTTCCTTCTTGGGCATGTCCTCCGCGCTTCACTGATCGGCTCTTGGGACCGGCCCGCGGGACCCCCGGACAGAACTCTGGGATAAGAGATCTCCACGGGACTCCGGCCGCGACCATGCCGAGATCGAATCTCCGGGCAGGAATCGTGGGCGGCCGACAGCAGGACCGACATAGGAGTCTACGTCACCGGACCGCCGATTGTGAAATCGGCGCATGTTCCGGTGCCCGACACCGCTCCCGGCCCCAGCATACAGCGCCCGCGCGTTGTACCTTTCCGGAAGGAAGGACGTCCAAGGAGGAGTCCAAGGAGGATCGGCATGCCGAGCTATGACTTCGCGCTGATCCTCAGCCGTCCCCTCTACGAGGAGGAACTGGACGCCCTGTTCGACCGCACGTACGGCCAGGTCACGGTGTCGATCATCACCGAGCCCGAGCACGCCGACCGGCCGGGCAACGCCTCCTGTAGCTGGCAGGGGCCCACGCTGGCGGCGGCGATCATGGAGCTGGTGGAGCACGTGGAGACCAGCGCGCCCGGCCTGCACGTCCAGCGGGTGGAGGCCGACCCGCTGCTGACCATCCGCGACATCGCCGAGCGGGTCGGCCGGTCGGTCGACTCGGTACGGCTGTCGATCACCGGCGCGCGGGGGCCGGGCGGCTTCCCCGCCTCGGAGATGTCGAGCGCGGGCCACCGGCTCTGGCGCTGGTCCAAGATCGCCGCCTGGTACGAGGTGGACGACCCGCAGCTGCGGGAGGCCCGGCCCACCGTCCAGGCGATCAACGGCTGGCTGGCGCTGCGCGACGTGGTCCCCTCGATCGCCCCGGCCCCCGAGGACGTCACCTCGGCCCTGTCCGCGGTCATCCCGCATGTGGCCTGACCCGCCCCGGCACGCCGCCCCACCGGGGCGGACATGTCCCGCGCGGGATCGGGGATCTTCCCGACAGGAGTGATCTTGCTTTCGCCGGGGTGGATCGACAGGCCCGCCCGCGAGGACGAGGATCGGATCGGACGGCACCCGGCACGGAGGACGGCCGCCGGCACGGCGCCGGACACCGCCCGCGATCCATGGCCCTGCCGGAGGGCGTGAGCGTGCTGGAGGGAAGGCATCAATGGCGATCATCGCGCAGTTCAGCGACACCCATATCACCGCGGACGAACGGGGCGTGGTGCCCGACGACTCCGGCCCGGTGCGCGCCCTGCGGGCCGCGGTGTCCGCCCTGCTGGCCCTGCCCGCCCGTCCCGACGCGGTGGTGCTGACCGGCGACCTCACCGAGGCGGGGCGGGCCGCCGAGTACGACCGGCTGCGCGCCCTGCTGTCACCGCTGCCGATGCCCGTCCACCCGATGCCCGGCAACCACGACGACCGGGACGCGCTGCGCGCCGCCTTCGGCGCCCACCCGGCCGTCGCGGCGACCGCCGACGGGCCGCTGGCGCCCGTCCAGTACGCGGTGGACGTGGCGGGGACACGGCTCGTCTGCTGCGACACCACCGTCCCCGGATCCCCGTACGGCGCGATGGACCCCGAGCGGCTGGCCTGGCTGGACGACACCCTCGCCGCCGAGCCCGGCACCCCCACCGTGGTGGCCACCCACCACCCGCCCTATCCGATCGGGATCCGGTTCATCGACGACATGCGCTTCCGCGACACCACCGGGTTCGCCGAGGTCATCCGGCGCCACGACCAGGTGATCCGGATGATCAGCGGCCATGTGCACCGCGGCTCGGCGGGCACGTTCGCGGGCCGGGTCAGCACCACCTGCCCCAGCACCTACCGGCAGCTGTTCCTCGACCTCAGCCGGCCCGGCCGCGCGGCGGTCACCGGCGAGCCGGCCGGTTTCGCCGTCCATCTGATCGGCAAGGACGGCGGCGCGACCACCCACTTCGTGCCCAGCGGCAGCCACCGGCCGCTCATGGATGTGGAATGAGCCGTGGAATGAGCACGCCGTGCGGTGAGCAGCGCCGGGCTCTCAGCGGCTGGGGCGCCTGGGCCGGCCGAGGAGCGTTCCGATCAGCAGAGCGGCGCCCCACGGCCCCAGGACCCAGATCCACCACGGGTACACCAGGGTGCCCGTGAGGGCGAGGACCAGCCAGACCGTGACGTTGAGGGAGCCGACGACCGCCCACGTGGTCCACAGCGCGCGGCGTCCCGACCGGAAGGAGTCCGTGCCCATCTCGGGGCGCGTCGCCGGAGCGGCGGTCGTGTGCTGGGACGCCGGCACGGGCAGCTCGTACAGGTCCTCCTCGGGCAGGTCGGAGGTGATCTCCTGGAGCTGCCCGAGGGTCTTGGCGGCGTAGACCGCCTCAAGCCGCTCCTGGAGCTCGTCCATGGTGATGCGGCCCTGGGCACAGTGCTCGCGCAGCGACCCGGCCACGCGGTCACGGTCGGCGTCAGAGGCGCGGATATCAGGATTAGGCGGCATACCGGCCCCTTCACAGCTCTCAGGAGGAAGGCTACTTCCCAGCTTTGACGATTCCCAGCTTCGTGAACCACTCCCGGCCCTCATCAAGGGCCGTGAGGACCCGGGGGCCGTCCTCGGTGACCGCGAAGGTGTGCTCGAAGTGGGCGGAACGGCGGCCGTCGCCGGTGACGACCGTCCAGCCGTCGGCCAGCTCCAGGGTGTCCTTGGTGCCGAGGTTGACCATCGGCTCGACCGCGAAGCACATGCCCGGTTCCAGGACGGGGCCGTGACCGGGCTCCCCGTGGTTCGGGATCAGCGGGTCCATGTGCATCCGCGTCCCGATGCCGTGCCCCCCGTACCCCTCGACGATGCCGTAGGAGCCCTGAGAGCGGATATGAGACTCGATCGCGTGGGACATGTCGGTCAGCCTGGCCCCGGCCGTTCCGGCCGCCAGACCGCGCCACAGGGACGCCTCGGTGACCTCCAGCAGCCGTGCCTCCTCCGGCGTGATCTCCCCCACCGGGACGGTGATCGCCGAGTCGCCGTGCCAGCCCGCCACGATCGCGCCGCAGTCGATGGAGAGCACGTCCCCGTCCCGCAGCTCCCGGTCGGCGCTGGGGATGCCGTGCACGATCTCCTCGTTCACCGAGGTGCAGATCGTCGCGGGAAAGCCGTGGTAGCCCTTGAAGGACGGGACGCCGCCGTGGTCGCGGATATGCTGCTCGGCGAGCACGTCCAGGTCCATCGTGGTGATCCCGGGCTTGACCGCCTCGCGCAGCATCTCCAGCGTCTCGCCGACCAGCAGCCCGGCCGCGCGCATCAGCTCCACCTGCTCGGCGGTCTTGACCTGGATGCCGTGCCGCCTGCGCCGTCTCAACATGAATCCCCCTCATTCCCGATCTTACGAGCAATCCGGAATGGGGGGACCGGGCGGCGAAGCGGGCGACGCGACACGCCGGCGAGGGCGGGCGGCGGGCGGTCCAGGAGACGGCCTCTCAGCGTTCCAGAGGACGCAGCGCGGCCAGGGCCCGGTTGGTGACCTCCTCCACCGGCCCCGTCGCGTCGATGCCGACCAGGATCCGCTCGTCGGCGTAGAACTGCACCAGCGGAGCCGTCTCCTGCTGGTACACCTCCAGGCGGTGCCGGACGACCTCCTCCTTGTCGTCGTCGCGCTGGAAGAGGTGGCCGCCGCACTCGTCGCAGATGTCGTCCTGCTTGTCGTCGAAGTCGACATGCCAGATCCGCCCGCACCGCTCGCAGGTGCGCCGACCCGACAGCCTCCTGATCACCTCGTCCTCGTCGACGACCAGCTCCAGGACGATGTCCAGCTTGACGTCCCACTCGGCGAGGATCTTCTTCAGCGTCTCGGCCTGCGGCACGTTGCGCGGGAAGCCGTCCAGCAGGAAGCCGTGCCGGGCGTCGTCCTCGGCCAGCCGGTCCCGCACCATCGCGATGGTGATCTCGTCGGGCACCAGGTCGCCTCGGTCCATGTACTTCTTGGCCTGCCGGCCCAGCTCCGTCCCCTTGCTCACGTTGGCGCGGAAGATGTCACCTGTCGAGATCTTCGGGATGGACAGGTGCGATGCGATGAACTGGGCCTGTGTCCCCTTGCCCGCTCCCGGGGGGCCCACCAGGACGATACGCACTACCGGAGGAAGCCCTCGTAGTTGCGCTGCTGGAGCTGACTCTCGATCTGCTTCACGGTATCCAGTCCGACGCCGACGACGATGAGGATGCTCGTCCCCCCGAACGCGAAGTCCTGGCTCGCGCCGATGAGCGCGAACGCGACCATCGGGATCAGGGCGACGACACCCAGGTACAGCGAACCGGGCGTGGTGATCCTGGTGAGCACGTAGTCGAGGTACTCGGCGGTCGGCCGGCCCGGACGGATACCTGGGATGAAGCCACCATACTTCTTCATGTTGTCGGCGACTTCAGTGGGGTTGAAGGTGATCGCCACGTAGAAGTACGTGAAGAACACGATGAAGCCGAAGAAGACCGCCATGTGCCAGGGGTTGTCCTGCGCCAGGTACGGCTGGATGCGCTGGAGCCAGTCGGTCTCCGGCCACAGCTGGGTCGCCAGCACCGGCAGGTACAGCAGCGACGAGGCGAAGATCACCGGGATGATGCCGGCCTGGTTGACCTTGAGCGGGATATAGGTCGAGGTGCCCCCGTACATCCGGCGTCCCACCATCCGCTTGGCGTACTGGACGGGGATCCGCCGCTGCGCCTGCTCCACGAACACCACGCCCGCCATGATCGCCAGGCCGACGATGAGCACGATGGAGAAGACGAAGCCGCCCTTGCTGGTGTAGATGCTCCAGAACTGGGCGGGGAAGACCGCCACCACCTGGGTGAAGATCAGCAAGGACATGCCGTTGCCGACGCCGCGGTCGGTGATCAGCTCGCCCAGCCACATGATGACCGCGGTGCCGGAGGTCATCACGATCACGATCGTGATGATCGTGAAGATGTCGTTGTCGTAGAGCACGTCACCGCTGCCGGCCACGCCCTGGAACAGCTGTCCCGTGCTGGCCATCGCCACGATGCCGGTGGCCTGGAGGATCGCCAGGCCCACGGTCAGGTACCTGGTGTACTGCGTGATCTTGGTGGTGCCGGCCTGGCCCTCCTTGCGCAGGGCCTCCAGGCGCGGGATCACCACCGTCAGCAGCTGCAGGATGATGCTCGCCGTGATGTAGGGCATGATGCCCAGCGCGAACACCGACAGCTTCAGCAGCGCGCCGCCGCTGAACAGGTCGACCAGCCCGTAGAGCTGGTTGCTCTCCCTCGCCGCATCGGCGGTCTCACGCAGGACCTCGGTGTTCACGCCCGGGGACGGCAGCACCGAGCCGATCCGGAAGATCACGATGATGAAGAGCGTGAACAGAATCTTCTTACGCAGGTCCGGCGTACGGAAAGCCCGGGCGAACGCGGTCAGCACCATTCCTCCTGCGCGACTGGCGAATCCTTGGCCGCCGACGAGGGGCCGGGTTCGGGTCCATGGACGGCGCGGCGCCGAGGAGTTGCCGACACCGCCGCCGGTGAGACTCTAACAGCAGATGATGCCGGGGCCGCGCGCCGTCGCGCCGGGGCCGCCGTTCCGGGTCCCGGAGCAGAGCGCCGGCGGAGCGCAGGGAACCGCGACGGCCTGCTCCCCCGGGGGGTGTGGGGGGTCGCCCCCCCACCGGCACATGCCGCCCCGGCGCGCGCGGTCGGGCGCGTCCCCGGCATCACGGGTCCTTCTACCTCGCCGCTTACCGGGACAGCTCTTCGGTGGAGCCGCCGGCAGCGGTGATCTTCTCCTTGGCGGATCCGGAGAAGGCGTGCGCCTTGACCTGGACCGCGACGGAGATCTCGCCGGTTCCGAGGATCTTCACCGGGCGGTTGCGGCGCACCGCGCCACGGGCCGCCAGGTCCTCCGCCGTGACCTCGCCGCCCTCGGGGTACAGCTCGGCCAGCCGGTCCAGGTTGACCACCTGGTACTCGACCCGGTTGGGGTTCTTGAAGCCCTTGAGCTTGGGAACCCGGCGGATCAGCGGCATCTGGCCGCCCTCGAACCCGACCGGCACCGTGGCGCGGGCCTTGGTGCCCTTGGTGCCGCGGCCCGCGGTCTTGCCCTTGGACGCCTCGCCCCGTCCCTTACGGGTCTTGGGGCGGTTGGCGCCGCGGGCCGGGCGCAGATCGTGCAGCCCGAGCGGGGTTCCCTCGGCACCCTCGCCGGCCTTGCTCAGATCGGCCATCGTCAGTCGACCTCCTCGACGGTGACCAGGTGGTTCACCGTCCGGATCATGCCGCGCACCTCGGGACGGTCGTCCCGCACCACGCTCTGCCCGATCTTCTTCAGGCCGAGGGTGCGCAGCGTGTCACGCTGGTTCTGCTTCTCGCTGATCACCGACTTGGTCTGGGTGATCTTCAGCCGACCGGCCATCAGGAGGCCCTTCCTTTCTGGGGGGGCAACCCCCCAGGCCCCCCGTCACATGCAGCGATCATGCCCTCGCTCCGCTCGGTCATGACGCCTCCGCCCGCGGCTCGCTGCCGGCGGCGCGCGCCCGCAGCATGGCGGCGGGGGCGACGTCCTCGATCGGCAGACCGCGCTTGGCCGCGATCTCCTCGGGCCGCTTGAGCGACTTCAGCCCGTCCACCGTCGCGTGCACGATGTTGATCGCGTTGTCGGTGCCCAGCGACTTGCTCAGCACGTCGTGGATGCCGGCGCACTCCAGCACCGCGCGCACCGGGCCACCGGCGATCACGCCGGTACCGGGGCTGGCCGGGCGCAGCAGCACCACGCCGGCCGCCGCCTCGCCCTGCACCTGGTGCGGGATGGTGCCCTGGATCCGCGGCACCTTGAAGAAGTGCTTCTTGGCCTCCTCGACGCCCTTGGCGATCGCCGCGGGCACCTCCTTGGCCTTGCCGTAGCCGACGCCGACGGTGCCGTTGCCGTCACCGACGATCACCAGGGCGGTGAAGCTGAAGCGCCGTCCGCCCTTGACGACCTTGGCGACCCGGTTGATCGCCACGACCTTCTCGATGTACGACTGGCCCTTGTCGGCGCCACCGCGGCGGTCGTCGCGGCGGCCGTCGCGACGGTCGCCACCCTGACCGCCACCACGCCTCTGCGCTGCCATCAGTGGTTCCTCTTCCCGTTGTCGAAGATCAGGGCCATCAGAGCTCGAGGCCCCCCTCGCGTGCGCCGTCCGCGACGGCGGCCACGCGGCCGTGGTACTTGTTGCCGCCGCGGTCGAACACGACGGCGCTGATCCCGGCCTCCTTGGCGCGGGCGGCCACCAGCTCGCCGACCCGGCGGGACTTGGCCGTCTTGTCGCCGTCGAAGGCACGCAGGTCGGCCTCCATGGTGGAGGCGCACGCCAGCGTGTGCCCGGCGGTGTCGTCGATCACCTGGACGAACACGTGCTTGGTGGAGCGGGTCACGACCAGGCGCGGCCGCGCGGCGGTGCCGACGACCTTCTTGCGGACCCGGAAGTGCCGGCGCTTGCGCGACCGCGCGCGGGCCGACGTGGCCTTGCGGGCCAGGGTCTTGGTGCCTGCCATGACTACTTACCAGCCTTTCCGACCTTGCGGCGGATCTGCTCGCCTTGGTAGCGCACGCCCTTGCCCTTGTACGGGTCGGGCTTGCGCAACTTGCGGATGTTGGCGGCGACCTCGCCGACCTTCTGCTTGTCGATCCCCTCGACGACCAGCTGGGTCGGCCGCTCCACGGTGAAGCTGATGCCCTCCGGCGGCTCCACCACGATCGGGTGGCTGTACCCGAGCGAGAACTCCAGGTTCTTGCCCTTGGCCGCCACACGGTAACCGACGCCGTGGATCTCCAGGGTCTTCCGGAAGCCCTCGGTCACGCCGACCACCATGTTGTTGATCAGCGACCGGGTCAGGCCGTGCAGCGCCCGGTTGACGTTCACGTCGTCCGGCCGGGTCACGGTGACCTTGCCGTCCTCCACCTCCACCGAGATGGGCTCGGCGACGGTGTGGCTCAGCTCGCCCTTCGGCCCCTTGACGCTGACCTGCCGGCCTTCGATCCGCACGTCGACGCCGCTGGGAACGGTGATGGGGAGACGTCCGATACGCGACATGTGTAGTGCCCTCCCCTCACCAGACGTAGGCGAGGACTTCCCCGCCCACGCCGCGCTTGCCGGCCTGCCGGTCGGTCATCAGGCCGGACGACGTCGAGATGATCGCGACGCCCAGTCCGCCCAGGACCTTGGGCAGGTTGTCCTTCTTCGCGTACACCCGCAGACCCGGCTTCGACACGCGCTTGATACCGGCGATCGAACGCTCCCGGGTCGGGCCGAACTTCAGCTCGATCACGAGCTTCTTGCCGACCTCGGCGTCCTCGACGCTCCAGCCCGAGATGTAGCCCTCCTGCTGGAGGATCTCGGCGATGTGCGCCTTGATCTTCGAGTACGGCATCGACACCGAGTCGTGGTACGCCGAGTTCGCGTTGCGCAGACGCGTCAGCATGTCTGCGATCGGATCAGTCATCGTCATGGGCTACAGGCCCTCCCTCGCCACGGTTTCCTTGGTGTTCCCCGTGGACCTTTGGCGTGGTCGTGGACGCCTTGCTCAGGCGCCCTGGTGGTTATGACAAGCTTTCGGCTGGTTACCAGCTCGACTTCGTGATGCCCGGCAGCTCGCCGCGGTGGGCCATCTCCCGGAGGCAGATCCGGCACAGGCCGAACTTCCGGTAGACCGACCGCGGACGCCCGCAGCGCGAACACCGAGTGTATGCGCGCACAGCGAACTTGGGCTTGCGGGCCGCCTTGGCGATCAGAGCCTTCTTCGCCATCGGTTCAGTTCTCCTCGTTGCGATCGTCGGCCGGTCGCCCAGCCGCCTGCGGAAGCTCAGGCTTCCTTGAACGGAAAGCCCAGGAGCCTCAGCAGCGCCCGGCCCTCGTCGTCGGTCTTCGCGGTGGTGACCACCGTGATGTCCATGCCCCGGGTGCGGTCGATCCGGTCCGGGTTCACCTCGTGGAACATGACCTGCTCGGTCAGCCCGAAGGTGTAGTTGCCGTTGCCGTCGAACTGCCGGGGCGACAGCCCGCGGAAGTCACGGATCCGCGGCAGCGCCGTGGACAGCAGCCGGTCGAGGAACTCCCACATCCGGTCGCCGCGCAGCGTGACGTGCGCGCCGATCGGCATGCCCTCCCGCAGCTTGAACTGGGCGATGGACTTGCGGGCCCGGTTCACCATCGGCTTCTGGCCGGTGATCGCGGTGAGGTCGCGGACCGCGCCCTCGATCACCTTGGCGTCGCGGGCGGCCTCGCCGACCCCCATGTTGACCACGATCTTGGTCAGCCCGGGGATCTGCATCACGTTGGCGTAGCCGAACTGCTCGCGCATCGCGGGCGCGATCTCCTCGCGGTAGCGCACCTTCAGGCGCGGCACCGGGACGGGACGGGCCTCGGTCGTCTCGGTCATGGTCAGATCTCCTTACCGCTGCGCCGCGAGATCCGGACCTTCGTCCCGTCCTCGTTGATGCGGTATCCGACCCGGACCGGCTTGCCGTCCTCGACGATCGCGACGTTGCTGACGTGCAGCGGCGCCTCGACCGTGACCCGGCCGCTCTCCTTGCCCGCGCGCTGCTGGTCGGCCTTGATGTTCTTGGTGATGAGGTTGACGCCCTCGACGACGACGCGCTCGCGGCGCGGATCGACGCGCAGCACCTTGCCGGTCGCGCCCTTGTCCTTGCCCGCGATGACGATGACCTCGTCGCCCTTCCTGATCTTCACTTACAGCACCTCCGGGGCGAGCGAGATGATCTTCATGAACCTCTTCTCGCGCAGCTCACGGCCCACCGGGCCGAAGATCCGGGTGCCGCGGGGGTCGCCGCCGTCCCGGATGAGGACGGCCGCGTTCTCGTCGAAACGGATGTAGGAGCCGTCCGGCCGCCGGCGCTCCTTGCGGGTGCGCACGATGACGGCCTTGACCACGTCACCCTTCTTCACGCCCGCTCCGGGAAGGGCGTCCTTCACCGTCGCGACGATGACGTCGCCGACTCCCGCGTAGCGCCGACCCGAGCCGCCGAGCACCCGGATGCAAAGGATCTCCTTGGCACCCGTGTTGTCGGCGACCTTGAGTCGCGACTCCTGCTGGATCACGTTGACTCCTGTTCGTCACACCGGTTCTCCGCCTCGCCTGGGCGGAGCCTGGTGGAACCAATGGGTTTGCCTGCGGCCTTCGGTTACTTGGCCTTCTCGAGGATCTCCACCACGCGCCAGCGCTTGGTCGCCGACAGCGGCCGGGTCTCCATGAGACGGACGCGGTCGCCGACGCCACACTCGTTGGCCTCGTCGTGCGCCTTGTACTTGGTGGTGCGGCGGATCACCTTGTGGTAACGCCGGTGGGTGACGCGGTCCTCGACGGACACGACCACGGTCTTGTCCATCTTGTCGCTCACCACCAGGCCCTCAAGGACCTTCCGGGTGTTGCGCTGCCGCTCGCTCGTCTGCTCACTCATCGTCGCCCTCCGCGGCGTCCTCCTCGGTCACCGTCACGATGCCGAGCTCACGCTCGCGCATCACGGTGTAGATGCGGGCGATCTCGCGCTTCACGGTGCGCAGCCGCCCATGGCTCTCCAGCTGTCCGGTGGCGGCCTGGAAGCGCAGGTTGAACAGCTCTTCCTTCGCCTCCTTCAGCTTGGTGACCAGGACGTCCTGGGGCTCGGTCCGCAGATCCTCGGCGGTAAGACCCTTGGCCATCAGGACTCACCCACCTCTCGCTTCACGATCTTGCACTTCATCGGGAGCTTGTGGATCGCACGGGTCAGCGCCTCACGGGCCACGGTCTCGTTCGGGTACGAGATCTCGAACATCACACGGCCCGGCTTCACGTTGGCCACCCACCACTCGACCGAGCCCTTACCGGACCCCATCCGGGTCTCGGCGGGCTTCTTGGTCAGCGGGCGGTCCGGGAAGATGTTGATCCACACCTTGCCGCCACGCTTGATGTGCCGGGTCATCGCGATACGCGCGGCCTCGATCTGCCGGTTGGTCACGTACGCGCCCTCGACCGCCTGAATGCCGTACTCGCCGAACGTCACCCGCGTGCCGCCCTTGGCCATGCCACGGCGCCTCGGATGGTGCTGCTTGCGGTGCTTGACCTTGCGAGGGATCAGCATGGGTTACTCAGCTCCCCTCACCACTGGCAGCGGCCTCGCTCTGCTGAGCCGGCTGCTGCTCCGACTGCTGCTGCTGCCTGGGCGCGCGCTCGCCGCGCTCGCCACCGCGCCCGCCACGGCCACCACGGCCGCCGCCACGCCGTTCACCGCGGCGCTCGCGACCACCGCCGCCGCCCGCGGCGCGCTGCTGAGCGGCCTGCTGCTCGCGCTCGGCGCGGGTCGCCGCCGCCTCGCCCTTGTAGATCCACACCTTGACGCCGATGCGGCCGAAGGTCGTACGGGCCTCGTAGAACCCGTAGTCGATGTCGGCGCGCAGCGTGTGCAGCGGGACCTGGCCCTCGCGGTAGAACTCCGACCGCGACATCTCGGCGCCGCCGAGACGGCCGCCGCACTGCACCTTGATGCCCTTGGCGCCCGACTTCATCGCCGACTGGATCGCCTTGCGCATCGCGCGGCGGAACGCCACCCGGCTGGACAGCTGCTCGGCCACGCCCTGCGCGACCAGCTGGGCGTCGATCTCGGGGTTCTTCACCTCGAGGATGTTCAGCCGCACCTGCTTGCCGGTCAGCTTCTCCAGGTCGCCGCGCAGCCGCTCGGCCTCCGCCCCGCGCCGGCCGATGACGATGCCCGGCCTGGCGGTGTGGATGTTGACCTCGACACGGTCACGGGTCCGCTCGATCTCCACCTTGGAGATGCCAGCCCGGTCCATGCCCTTCTGCAGCATGCGCCGGATCTGGACGTCCTCCTTGACGTAGTCCTTGTAGAGCTTGTCGGCGAACCACACGCTCTTGTGGTCGGTGGTGATGCCGAGCCGGAACCCGTGCGGGTTGATCTTCTGACCCACTACCGGGCCCTCCTCTGCTTCCTGCCACCACTGGACGCGGCGGCCTCATCGCGCGACTCCACGACCACCGTGATGTGGCTGGTGCGCTTGTTGATGCGGTACGCACGGCCCTGCGCGCGGGGCCGGAAACGCTTCAGCGTCGGCCCCTCGTCCACGTACGCCCGGCTCACGACGAGCGTGTCGGCGGCGAGGTTGAAGTTGTGCTCGGCGTTGGCGATGGCACTCGCCAGCACCTTGCCCACAGGCTCGCTCGCGGCCTGGGGGGCGAAGCGCAGCACCGCCTGCGCCTCCGCGGCGGGCAGGCCGCGGATGAGGTCCACCACGCGGCGGGCCTTCCTGGGCGTGACGCGGATGAACCGCGCCTGGGCCCTGGCTTCCATCGCTGTCCCTCTTTCTACGGTCTCTCTGCCCGCCGTCAGCCGCGACGGCTGCGGCGGTCTTCCTTGACGTGGCTGCGGAAGGTGCGGGTCGGCGCGAACTCGCCGAGCTTGTGACCCACCATGGCGTCGGTGATGAACACCGGCACGTGCTTGCGGCCGTCGTGCACGGCGATCGTGTGACCGATCATCTCCGGCACGATCATGGAGCGCCGCGACCACGTCTTGATGACGTTCTTGGTGCCCTTCTCGTTCTGGTCGTCCACCTTCTTCATCAGGTGGTCGTCCACGAAGGGGCCCTTCTTAAGGCTACGTGGCATGACGAACGACTCCTACCGCTTCTTCTTGCTGCGTCGCCGGACGATCAGCCGGTCGCTGGACTTGTTGGCCCGGCGGGTCCGGCCTTCCTTCTTGCCCTTGGGGTTGACCGGGTGCCGACCGCCGGAGGTCTTGCCCTCACCACCGCCGTGCGGGTGGTCGATCGGGTTCATGGCCACGCCGCGGACGGTCGGGCGCCTGCCCTTCCACCGCATGCGGCCGGCCTTGCCCCAGTTGATGTTGGACTGCTCGGCGTTGCCGACCTCGCCGACCGTGGCGCGGCACCGCACGTCCACCATCCGCATCTCGCCGGACGGCATCCGCAGCGTGGCGTACTTGCCCTCCTTGGCCAGCAGCTGGACGCCCGCGCCCGCGCTGCGGGCGATCTTGGCGCCGCCGCCGGGCTTCAGCTCGATGGCGTGCACGACCGTACCGGTCGGGATGTTGCGCAGCGGCAGGCAGTTGCCCGGCTTGATGTCCGAGCCCGGCCCGTTCTCGACCCGGTCGCCCTGCTTGAGCCCGCGCGGGGCGAGGATGTAACGCTTCTCGCCGTCCACGTAGTGCAGCAGCGCGATCCGCGCGGTGCGGTTGGGGTCGTACTCGATGTGCGCGACCTTGGCCGGGACGCCGTCCTTGTCGTGCCGGCGGAAGTCGATCAGCCGGTACGCGCGCTTGTGCCCACCGCCCTGATGGCGGGTGGTGATGCGGCCGTGGTTGTTGCGGCCGCCCTTCTTGGGAAGCGGACGCAGCAGCGACTTCTCCGGCTCGCGGCGCGTGATCTCGACGAAGTCGGCCACGCTGGACCCGCGACGCCCCGGGGTCGTCGGCTTGTAGTTACGGATGCCCATCTTTTTCGTTCATCCCTTTTCTGCTCTTCGGTGGCGTCCCGGCCCGCTTTAGGCCGGGCCCCCGAAGATGTCGATCCGCTCGCCCTCGGCCAGGCTGACGATGGCGCGCTTGGTGTCCTTGCGCTTGCCGTAGCCGAACCGGGTCCGCTTGCGCTTGCCCGGCCGGTTGAGGGTGTTCACGCTCGTCACCTTGACGTTGAACACCGCCTCCACGGCCTGCTTGATCTGCGTCTTGTTGGCGTCGGGCCGGACGATGAAGGTGTACTTGTTCTCGTCCAGGAGCCCGTAGCTCTTCTCCGAGACCACCGGCGCGATGATGATGTCGCGGGGATCGGCGATCTTGGTCATTTCGCCGCCTCCTTCTTGCTCGCGCGCGCCACGAACTCGTCGAACGCCGCCTTGGTGAAGACGACCTCCTCGTTCCGCAGCACGTCGTAGGTGTTGAGCTGGTCGGAGACGAGCAGGTGCACCGACGGCTCGTTGCGCAGGCTCTTCCAGGTCACCTCGTCCTCGCGGTCCAGGACCACCAGGACGTGCTTGGCCTGGGAGACCTCGCGCAGCGCCTTCAGCGCCGTCTTCGTCTTCGGGGTGTCGCCCTCGATGAGGTTGTCCACGACGTGCACCAGGCCGTGCCGGGCGCGGTCGGACAGCGCGCCGCACAGCGCGGCCGCCTTCATCTTCTTGGGCGTGCGCTGCGAGTAGTCCCGCGGCTGCGGGCCGTGGACGGTGCCGCCGCCGGCGAACTGCGGCGCGCGGGTCGAGCCCTGACGGGCCCGGCCGGTGCCCTTCTGCCGGTACGGCTTGCGCCCGCCGCCGCGGACGTCGCCGCGGGTCTTGGTCGCGTGCGTGCCCTGCCGGGCCGCGGCCTGCTGCGCCACCACGACCTGGTGGATCAGCGGGACGCTGGTCTTGGCGTCGAAGATGTCCGCAGGCAGGTCGATGTCGAGCTTGTTCGTCACTTGCCCGTTCCCTTCACCGCATCGCGGACCAGCACCACGCCGCCGTTCGGCCCGGGAACCGCGCCCTTGATCAGCAGCAGGTTCTTCTCGGTGTCGATGGCGTGGACGGTCAGGTTCTGCACGGTGGTGCGGGCGTTGCCGTGCCGCCCCGCCATGCGCAGGCCCTTGAAGACGCGACCGGGGGTCGCGCAGCCGCCGATCGAGCCCGGCGAGCGGTGCTTGCGCTGGGTGCCGTGCGAGGCGCCCAGGCCGCGGAAACCGTGGCGCTTCATGACGCCGGCGGTGCCCTTGCCCTTGCTCGTCCCGGTCACGTCGATCTTCTGGCCGGCCTCGAAGACCTCCACGGTGATCTCCTGGCCGAGTTCGTACCCGGAGGTGTCGTCCGCCCGCAGCTCGACGAGGTAGCGGCGCGGCGTGACGCCCGCCTTCTCGAAGTGACCCGTGCGCGGCTTGTTCACCTTGCGCGGGTCGATCTGCCCGTACCCGATCTGGACGGCGGTGTAGCCGTCCTTCTCCTGGGTGCGGATCTGGGTGACGACACACGGCCCGGCCTGGACGACGGTCACCGGAACGATCCGGCCCTCATCGTCGAAGACCTGGGTCATGCCGAGCTTCTCGCCCAGGACGCCCTTCCTCTGCTCACTCATCTCGGTGCGTCCCTTTAGAGCTTGATCTCGATGTCCACGCCGGCCGGAAGGTCGAGCCGCATCAGCGAGTCGACCGTCTTGGGCGTGGGGTCGATGATGTCGATCAGCCGCTTGTGCGTGCGCATCTCGAAGTGCTCGCGCGAGTCCTTGTACTTGTGCGGCGAGCGGATGACGCAGTACACGTTCTTCTCGGTCGGCAGCGGCACCGGGCCGGCGACCTTGGCGCCCGTCCGCGTCACCGTCTCAACGATCTTCTTCGCGGAGGTGTCGATGACCTCGTGGTCGTAGGCCTTGAGCCGGATGCGGATCTTCTGTCCCGCCATGGTGGCCTCGGTGTCCTTTACTTCTGGCGAGCGATCTGTCTCCCGTCCGTTCGGCCGTCTGGGCCTGGGCCGAACGCCGGAGCGATTCACTCGGTGCCGCTGGGTTTTCCTGCCGTTGTCGCGGTTCGGCGGCCCGCCCGCTGTGTGCCGGCGGGCCGCCGAACCGGCGACGCTGCTACTTGATGATCTTGGTGACCCGGCCGGAGGCCACGGTGCGGCCACCCTCACGGATGGCGAACCGCAGACCCTCCTCCATGGCGACGGGCTGGATCAGCTCGACGCGGATCTCGGTGTTGTCGCCGGGCATGACCATCTCGGTGCCCTCGGGGAGGTTCACGACGCCGGTCACGTCCGTGGTCCGGAAGTAGAACTGCGGGCGGTAGTTGTTGAAGAACGGCGTGTGCCGCCCGCCCTCGTCCTTGGACAGGACGTAGATCTGCGCCTCGAACTCGGTGTGCGGGGTGTTGGTGCCCGGCTTGATGACACACTGGCCGCGCTCCACCTCCTCGCGCTTGATGCCGCGCAGCAGCAGGCCGACGTTGTCACCGGCCTGGCCCTGGTCGAGCAGCTTGCGGAACATCTCGACGCCGGTGACCGTGGTCGAGGTCGACTCCGGCTTGATGCCGATGATGTCGACGGTCTCGTTGACGTTGATCACGCCGCGCTCGATCCGGCCGGTCACCACGGTGCCGCGGCCGGTGATCGAGAACACGTCCTCGATCGGCATCAGGAACGGCTTGTCGGTGTCGCGGACCGGCTCGGGGACGTTCTCGTCGACCGCGTTCATCAGCTCGGTGATGCTCGCGGCCCACTTCTCGTCGCCCTGCAGGGCCTGGTAGGCGGACACCCGCACGACCGGCAGGTCGTCACCCGGGAACTCGTACTCGGTCAGCAGCTCGCGGACCTCGAGCTCGACCAGCTCCAGGATCTCCTCGTCGTCCACCATGTCGCACTTGTTCAGCGCGACGACGATGTACGGCACGCCGACCTGGCGGGCCAGCAGCACGTGCTCCTTGGTCTGCGGCATCGGGCCGTCGGTGGCCGCGACCACCAGGATCGCGCCGTCCATCTGGGCGGCACCGGTGATCATGTTCTTGATGTAGTCCGCGTGACCGGGGCAGTCCACGTGCGCGTAGTGCCGGGACTCGGTCTGGTACTCGACGTGCGCGATGGAGATGGTGATACCGCGCTCGCGCTCCTCCGGCGCCTTGTCGATCTCGTCGAACGGCGTGAAGGGGTTGAGGTCGGGGTACTGGTCGTGGAGCACCTTGGTGATCGCCGCGGTAAGGGTGGTCTTACCGTGGTCGATGTGACCGATGGTGCCGATGTTCACGTGCGGCTTGGTCCGCTCGAACTTGGCCTTCGCCACTGGTTGCTCCTTGTTGCGATCCTCGGCCGGAAGCCGGCCGCTCCGTATGTCTGGCTTGTGCTGTGATCTATGCGAGCGGGACGATCAAGGCTGATCCGAAGATCATTCGCCCCGGGCCTTGGCGATGATCTCCTGCGCGACGTTCGAGGGAACCTCGGCGTAGGAGTCGAACTGCATGGTGAAAACAGCCCGGCCCTGGGTCTTGCTGCGCAGATCACCCACGTAGCCGAACATCTCCGAAAGGGGCACGAGGGCCCTGACGACCCGGTTCCCCGAGCGCTCGTCCATCGACTGGACCTGACCGCGCCGGCTGTTGAGGTCACCGATGACATCGCCCATGTTCTCCTCGGGCGTGGTGACCTCGACCGCCATCATCGGCTCCAGCAGCGTGGGGGCCGCCCGGCGGGCCGCCTCCTTGAACGCCATGGAACCGGCGACCTTGAACGCCATCTCCGAGGAGTCCACCTCGTGATAGGCGCCGTCCTGCAGGGTGACCTTGACGCCCACCATCGGGTACCCGGCCAGCACGCCGAACTCGGCGGCCTCCTGGCACCCGGCGTCCACCGACGGGATGTACTCCCGCGGGATGCGGCCACCGGTGACCTTGTTCTCGAACTCGTAGCCGTCCGACCCGCCGCCCAGCGGCTCCAGGTCGATGATCACGCGGCCGAACTGGCCGGAGCCACCCGTCTGCTTCTTGTGGGTGTACTCGACCTTCTCGACCTTCTTGGTGATCGTCTCGCGGTAGGCGACCTGCGGGCGGCCCACGTTCGCGTCGACCTTGAACTCCCGCCGCATCCGGTCGACCAGGATCTCCAGGTGCAGCTCGCCCATCCCGGAGATGACCGTCTGACCGGTGTCCTCGTCGGTGCGGACCGTGAAGGACGGGTCCTCCTCGGCCAGCCGCTGGATCGCGGTGGACAGCTTCTGCTGGTCGGCCTTGGTCTTCGGCTCGATCGCGACGTGGATGACCGGCGCCGGGAAGTTCATCGACTCCAGGACGATCGGGTCCTTGTCGTCGCACAGCGTCTCGCCGGTGGTGGTCTGCTTGAGGCCCATCACCGCGACGATGTCACCGGCGCCCGCGCGCTCGATCTCGGTGCGCT
Organism: Actinomadura sp. SCN-SB; assembly: GCF_043906805.1. NCBI lineage: Bacteria > Bacillati > Actinomycetota > Actinomycetes > Streptosporangiales > Thermomonosporaceae > Actinomadura > Actinomadura sp. SCN-SB. The sequence goes on from NZ_JBIMPP010000066.1 coordinate 24,370, forward strand.
TGTTGGCGTGCATCCGGTAGATCTTGCCGATCCGCTCCTTGCGCTCCTTGACGGAGTTCATGACGCTGGCGCCGGACTCCAGAACGCCCGAGTACACCCGGACGAAGGTCAGCTTGCCCAGGTGCGGGTCGCTCATGATCTTGAACGCCAGCGCGGAGAACGGCTCGTCCTCGCTGGGCTTGCGGGTCAGCACCTGCTCCTCGTCGCGGACGGCGTGGCCCTCGATGGCCTCCACGTCCAGCGGGGACGGCAGGTAGCGGACGATCGCGTCCAGCAGGGGCTGCACGCCCTTGTTCTTGAACGCGGTGCCGCAGGTCACCGGCGTCACCTTGGCCGAGATGGTGGCGCGGCGGATCCCGGCGTAGAGCTGCTGCACGGTGGGCTCCTCGCCCTCCAGGTACAGCTCCATGACCTCGTCGTCGTTCTCGGCCAGCGTCTCCACCAGCTTGTCGTGCCACTCGCGGGCGGCCTCGACGTGGGTGTCGGGGATGTCGACGACGTCGTACATCTCCCCGAGCTTGGCCTCCTCGTTCCACAGCAGGGCCTTCATCGTCACCAGGTCGATGACGCCCTTGAAGTCGGCCTCGGCCCCGACCGGGAGCTGGAGCACCAGCGGGGTCGCGTTGAGACGGTTCTCGATCATGTCGACACAGCGGTGGAACTCCGCGCCCACGCGGTCCATCTTGTTGACGAAGCACATGCGCGGCACGTTGTAGCGGTCGGCCTGCCGCCACACGGTCTCGGACTGCGGCTCCACGCCGGCCACACCGTCGAACACCGCCACGGCACCGTCCAGCACCCGCAGGTTGCGCTCCACCTCAACGGTGAAGTCGACGTGCCCCGGGGTGTCGATGATGTTGATCGTGTGCTTGACGTCCTCGACCGGCCATTCGGTGGTGGTGGCAGCAGAGGTGATGGTGATCCCCCGCTCCTGCTCCTGCTCCATCCAGTCCATGGTCGCGGCGCCGTCGTGCACTTCGCCGATCTTGTAGCTGATGCCCGTGTAGTACAGGATCCGCTCGGTCGTCGTGGTCTTGCCCGCGTCGATATGGGCCATGATCCCGATGTTGCGGACCTTGGCCAGGTCTACACCGGTTTTGGTAGCCACTGTGTCCTCGCGTCGTCTCGTGGTGGTTCCTGACCGCCGGGGTTACCAGCGGTAGTGGGCGAAAGCCTTGTTGGACTCCGCCATCTTGTGGGTGTCCTCGCGCTTCTTCACCGACGCGCCGAGGCCGTTGCTGGCGTCGAGCAGCTCGTTCATCAGCCGCTCGGTCATCGTCTTCTCACGACGCTGCCGGGCGTACACGACCAGCCAGCGCAGCGCGAGGGTGGTGCTGCGGGCCGGCCGGACCTCGACCGGGACCTGGTACGTCGCACCGCCGACACGGCGGCTGCGGACCTCCAGGGTGGGCTTGACGTTGTCGAGCGCGCGCTTGAGCGTGACGACCGGGTCGTTGCCGGTCTTCTCGCGGCACCCTTCGAGGGCGTCGTAGACGATGCTCTGCGCGATCGAGCGCTTGCCGTCCAGGAGGATCTTGTTGACCAGAGCGGTGACCAGCGGCGAGTTGTACACCGGGTCGGCGACCAGCTGCCGCTTCCCCGCGGGACCCTTACGCGGCATCAGCCCTTCTCCTTCTTCGCGCCGTAGTGGCTGCGCCCCTGCTTGCGGTTGCGGACGCCCTGGGTGTCGAGCGTGCCGCGGATGATCTTGTAGCGGACGCCCGGCAGGTCCTTCACACGGCCGCCGCGCACGAGCACGATCGAGTGCTCCTGCAGGTTGTGGCCGACCCCGGGGATGTAGGCCGTGACCTCGATCCCGCTGGAGAGCCGGACACGAGCGACCTTGCGCAGCGCCGAGTTGGGCTTCTTGGGCGTCGTCGTGTAGACGCGCGTGCAGACACCCCGGCGCTGGGGGCTGCCCTTGAGCGCAGGCGTCTTGTTCTTGGTCACCTTGTCCTGGCGGCCCTTCCGGACCAGCTGCTGGATCGTGGGCACCGCGTCTCCGTCTTCCTCGTACCAAGCCGGTAAGTCTTCTGTCTGGACCACCTGTGCGTGGACCCTTAATCACCACCACACACGTGGCTGTGACCTGCCGGTTTCCCGACTCTCTCCGACCCACGCGGTCGGGCGTGTCGCCCTCTCCGGGTTCCGCACACCACCGCCCGGCCCCAGGGGCCGAATCAAGCCGGGGAGTTTGGCGCGGCACGGTGCAGTGCACCTTGGAAATGCACCTGGAGCAGGTACACCTGAGGCGGCCTCACCCGCGCGCACGCAGAGCGGCCCGCAGTGCGGGCACGAAGGTAGAGAGTACCCAGCCCCGCGACAAAGTGCAAAGTGAACGCCACCCGGCCATGGCCGCCTGCGCGGCGCCGCCGCCGGGCCGCGCGCGGCAAGCCGGGCACGGCCGTCGTTACGTGCGTACAACGCTCGATCGCCGACCGGAGTTCCCGCGCCGACACCCTGATCCCGAAATCAGGACGGACGGCGCCGAAACGGGAGGGTGCGAGCGCCGCGCGCCGCCCCAGGTTGGGGAAGATCTGGCCGAAACTTGACCCTTCCCCGCCCCGCGGGCACCGATGGGGCTAGAACACGAAGGCGATCAGGCCCACCGCGATGATCACGAGCCCCGCGACGATCGCCGCGATGGCCAGCATCATGTTCTTGTTGCCGCCCTTGGAGCGGCCACCGCCGGCCTCGCCGCCGTAGGTGGCGGGCTGGCCGTACTGCGGCTGGCCGTACTGGCCTTGCTGCCCGAACTGCCCCTGCTGGCCGAACTGTCCTTGCTGACCCGGCTGTCCGTACGCCTGCTGGGGCTGCTGCCCGAACTGCTGCTGCTGTTCCTGCTGGCCGCCGTACGGGGAGGGCTGCTGCTGGCCGAACTGCTGCTGGCCTTCCGGCATGCCGTACTGCTGCTGGCCGAACTGTTGCTGCTGCTGTTCCTGCTGGCCGTACGGCGACTGCTGCTGCCCGTACCCCTGCTGTGCCTGGCCCCACTGCTGCCGGCCCAGGTCCAGGCGAGTCTGCTCGGGGTTGGCCGGTGCGTCGCTACCCGCCGGACCCTGTGCCCCTTGCGACGAGGGGTCGAACGACTGCGTCGCCTGGTTGTCGTCCGCCGACGCAGCGGCGGACGCGGTTCCGAAGGCCGGACTCTCCTGCCCGAGGGCGGAGGCACCCGCGCCGTAGCCGGAGTCGGGCGGGGGCACCATCATGGTGCGCTCGTGGTCACCGCCCTCGGGCGTGGCCGGCGGCGCCGGCGGCTGCCACGGCTCGGACGAGCCGGACGGCGCCGACGGCGAGTCGGCGGGCTTGCGCTCGGGGCCCGTGGCGACCGGGATGTCGGTGCCCGGCGACCAGTGCAGCGTCGCCTGGTCGTCCACGGGCGGCCGCGGCTGCTGGGGCTCGGGGGCGCCGGAGGCGGGCCCGGGGACGATCAGCGTGCGATCGGCCGTGCCCTCGCCTCCGCCCTGCGGCGGCTGCTGGGCCGCCTCGGGTTCGGGAGCGCTCTGCTGCTGCCCGTACTGGGGCTGCCCGTAGCCGGGCGACTGCTGCTGCTGTTCGTAGCCCGGGATCGTGGGCGGCACTCCGTACCCCTGCTGAGCCTCCTGCGGAGACGTCGGCTGCGGCGGAGCCTGGTAGCCCTGCTGGGGCTGCTGGGCGTACGGGGGCTGTGGCGCCTGCCCGTACCCGCCGGGAGTGGTGCCGGGAACGCCCGGAGGCGGGTCGTAGATGCCGCCGCCCGCCGAGGGCTGCCCGTACTGCGGCTGCTCCTGCGGAGGCGTGTACGGCGGCTGGGGCGGCTGCTGCGGCGCTTCGGACTCGGGCTGCCGCGGCGGCATCGGCTCGATCATCGTGGGCGGCGCCGGAGGCGGCGCGGGACGCTCCTCCTGCCGGGTCTCCGGCGGCTGGGGCGGCTGCGGCGGGCCGCCCGGATGGCCGGCTCCCGGCCGCGCGCCCGCGCCCTGGCCGCCGAGCTGGGGCGCGCCGAAGACCACCGTGCGGTCGCCGAGCGGCCGCTGCGGAGGTTCCTGCTGTTCCTGCTCGCGCTGCTGCTCGCCCGCGGGGGTGTCCTTGTCGTCAGGCAACGGCCACTGCGGTCCCTGGGTGCCGTCTCGCTCGGTCATCGTCGGGCTCCTTCAGCGCCGTCGTCCCTGGGCATTCCCGTCCCAGACCCGTGCCGTCGACCCGGAAACGCGCGGCGCATAACGCGGTCTCCAGGACCCTGCCGTATCCCCCGTGGCGGCCTCGCCACGCTGGGGACTTTCGTCCCCAAGCCTGCCTCCATCGCCAGTGTTATCGCAAATCATCCTGCGTGAAAGGGGCAAGCCCGGCCACGACACGCCTTAGCTGTGCCCTCGGATCGGGTGGGGCCGGTACGGGGCCTCCAGCCGTTCGATCTCGGCCGCGTCCAGCTTGAGGTCCACCGAGGCGACCGCGTCGTCGAGATGGCCGATGCGGGTCGCGCCGACAATGGGGGCCGTCACCCCGGGACGTCCCAGCAGCCAGGCCAAGGCGATCTGGGCCATGGGCAGGCCGCGTTCCTTGGCGACCTCCCGCACCGCGTCCACGACGTCGAAAACGGAGTCCTCGTACAGCGTCTCGGCGAACGCATCCGTCTTGGCGCGCAGGGTACGGCGCTCCCCGCCACGCTCCCAGGTGCCCGCGAGGATCCCACGCGCGAGAGGACTCCAGGGTATAAGGCCCACACCCTGGTCGAGGCAGAGCGGATTCATCTCACGCTCCTCCTCCCGGTAGACCAGGTTGTAGTGGTTCTGCATGGCCACGAACTTCGTCCAGCCGTGGAGCTCGGCCACGTGCTGCGCCTTGGCGAACTGCCAGGCGTACATGCTGGACGCCCCGATGTAACGCGCCTTGCCCGCGCGCACCACATCGTTCAACGCCTCCATGGTCTCCTCGATGGGCGTCTCGGGGTCCCACCGGTGGATCTGATACAGGTCGACGTAGTCGGTGCCGAGGCGCCGCAGCGAGTTGTCGATGCCCGCCATGATGTGCTTGCGCGACAGCCCGCGGTCGTTGGGCTTGTCGCTGAGCTTCCCCCACACCTTGGTCGCCAAGACATAGTCGTCCCGCCTCGGGAACAGCTTCGCCAGCAGCCGCCCGGTGATCTCCTCGGACCGTCCCATCGAGTACACGTCGGCGGTGTCGAAGAACGTCACCCCCGCCTCGACGGCCCGCCGCACGATCGGCTCGGCCTCGTCCTCATCGAGCGCCCACTCCCGGAGGGACCTGTCGCCGTAGCTCATCATCCCCAGGCAGATCCGCGAGACCCTCATCCCCGTCCGCCCCAGCCTGACCTGCTCCATGGCCCCTCCTCGCAACGCTCCGATCTCCGCCCCCACGATGCCCCCCGCCACCGCCCGCCGCCAAGCCCCCGCCCGAACCCGGCTCGCGGCCCCGCCCCGTCCCTTCGGCTGGAAGGACGAGCGTCTGAACCCAAAACCGCCGTATCTGCGGCTGGCGTGAGATCTCCGGAGAGCTGGTGCGCGGGCCGGACGGGACGCCCGTGGAAGGCCAGTGGGAGCTCGATCATCACCCCGGAAGAGTGGATGGTCGTCCGGGACATCTTCGAGAGCCGGAAGGGCCACTTCGTCGGCCGAGACATGAAGATCGGGCGTCCCCACCCGACCGACTACCGCGATCCCACCTACCTGTTGGCGGGCATCTTGCGCTGCGGGAAGCGGCTGCCGGACGGTGCGCTTTGCAACACGCCTCTTCGCTCGAACCGCCACAAGGACGCCAAGCTCTTCTTCAAGCTGGCACCCGGCCTTGAACAGCAGATCGCCCAGATCCGGGCGGACAAGGCCAAGCACGATGCCGCGATCGCGGCCAAGCGGGAGCGTGCCGACGCGAGCGCAGCCGAAATCCGGCGCCGGTGGTACCTGCCCGAGAAAAAAGGCGGCTTCCCGATCTCGGTCAAGCAAACCTACATCCGGTCGGCGCTGCACGCGGTGATCGTCTACCCGGCCGGCAAGGGCAACAAGCGGTTCAGCCCGGACCTACTTGACCCCATCTGGCGAACCGACTGAACAAGAGCCAACACAGGCGACCGGATGTCGTGCCATGGCATCCGGTCGCTCGTGTCCGGTGGGCAATGGCTCAGGCCGCGTACGTATCAAGCACTTCGCGCACGTCCGGGACGTCCCGGAACGGTTCCAGCTTCGCTAGGACGAGGTGGCCACGTTCGGCTGTCCGGCTACTGGCGAAGTCAGCCGTGAGGTCGAACATCCGGCGGGCCGTGGCGGCGGCCTCCTCGGGCTCGTTGGCGTCCGCCAGGGCAACGGCAAGCCATGAGAGGTACAGCGCCAGCTCGCGTGTGTGCGTGGCGTCGTAGCGGCTGAGGACTTCTTGCAGCAGCGGGACGGCTCGAAGCGGCTTACACAATTCGGTGTAGACGCGGGCGTCCATCACGTCGAGTTCTTCGGGGGTGACCCAGTAGGCCCATGCGGGCGCTTCGTCCGATCCATCGTCCGCTAGCGCTTCGTGTGCCTGGCGGAGTGCGTTCATGGCTAGCTGGGCTTGCCCCGCCTTGGCATTGGCCCATGCCACCCGATCGAAGCAGAGTGCGCGGGCCTTGCCTGGCGCGTCGGGGCCTGCCTCCTCCAGCGCCGATCGCGCGAGGCTCACGGCGTCGTCCTCGCGGCCGGTGTTCGCGTACTGATAGGCAAGGCTGCCCGCGAGGTTGCCGACAAGCGCGCGGTCTCCGGCCTCGCGTGCGGCAGACATACCCAGCTTGTAGACGCGGGTTGCCTGCTCGTGCTGGCCTGCGTCGCTCGCAACCCATCCGGCTATCTGCGCCAGCTCGCCGATACTACCGAGCAAGGCCCGTCCAACGTCCTCGGTGTGCGTCGTTCCCCGGTAGAGGCGGACGGCGGCATCCAGCTCGCGCAGCGCAGGGGAGAGCAGGTCCCCACCCGCGATCACATCGTCGGCGAGCCGTAGGCCGTGGGCGCGAGAAGCCAGATCGGCGGCCGTTGATTTACCGACCCGGCGGCCTGCCGTGCTGGTCAGGGGTCCCAGGTGCGCATTGTCTTCCGGGAGGAAGAAGGCAAGCGCTTCAGCGGGGCTAGGTGCGTCGGGGCCAGCGTCCTCGCCTCGTGCGTGAAGCGCTGCGCGCTCAAGATCCCCCAGCGGAACAGAAAGCGCTGTGGCCAGAGCAGGGAGCCACACGACGGGCACGCGCTCCCCACGTTCCCATCGGCTGACCTCATTACGGGTGACTGAGGCTGTGCCAGATATCCGGCACAGCAGTTCCGCCAGCTGTCGCTGGCTCTTACGCGCTTCGCGGCGTCGGCGCGCGAGGTACCTGCCGAACCGCTTCCGCCTCTCATCGGTCACCCTGGCCCCTCCCTGGCCTTCAGTCTGGCCCCTCCTTGGCCTCCTGGCGGGCGCCTCTGGAGAACCCAGGAAATCGGAAGGCTCACCGACATGGAAGGCGCACCGCAAATCATCAGTCAATCTGCCATCCCGAACAACGTCGCCGAGGGACCTACGGCCAGCGACCCACAACCGTGGCGTGATGCGGCGCTGGCGCTGGTCTCTGAACTGGAGGGGCGCGGCCTGGTTGCCCAAGCGCAGGGGCACGGCGTGGTGTGGGCGCGGAATCCAACATGCGATCCGGAAACCGGCGATCAGCGTGGGCAGTCGCAGAGCCCCCACCTTCAGCAAGAGGTCCTGTGCCGTCCGCTGGGCGGGTCGCTGTGGTGGCTGTGGGCCTGGTCGGGTGCTCGGCGGGACTCGCCCGTGGAGCTGGAGCCGTTGTGCCCGGTCTCACAGGTGGAGACGGCGGCGGAACGCATCGCGCACGTCCTGGCGGTCCCGTACGGCGACGGGGCGGACGATGAGCGGCCTTAGCGACACGCGACCCGACTGGCGGACAGGACCGGCGCTACCCCGTGCCATCCAAGAACAGTTTCCTGGAGTGCGTGCCTGGTACGGGCAGGCAACGGGTTCATGGTGGGCACTGGTTCCCGTGCCGGGCGGGTCTCGGCTGGTGGAGGCGCTCACTCCCCGTGAGCTGCGTGAGGCGATCGAGAACGCCGCTGCCCGGCCCTTCAGCGCATGGCCTGACGCGGGGGCCTGGCCGAGGTGGCGCGGTGCTGAGCGCGCGGACCATCCCCAGCGGGGCGGGGCTGTGGGCGGGGCCGCGCTGCGAACGGATGGTCCGGTCCGGGTGCGGCACGGGTACTTCGGTTTGGGCGGCGGTGTGCAGGGTGCGGGTCAGAAGCTCGGCGGTTGCCCACTCGGGCGGCGGCTGGTCGGGGCCGTCCGGACCGTCCAGCCGGATGACGGCGTGGAAGTGGATCAGCCCTCGTCGCTGGTACCCGATCACGCGGGCGTAGGAGAGCCGGGCCTGCTCGCGTAGCGCGGCCGTGATCAGCTTCGGGACAGTCGATCCCGCGTCCGGCGCGGGCTCATCGCCGCGGCACCCCCGCGAGCACGATGATCAGGTCGGCGAGCACCACCGGTCGGTCCTCGGGGACGAAGGTCGCGGAGTCGGCCACCGGGACGAGCCTGGCGCCGGGGAACAGGTCCGCGGTGGCCGTTTCCTGCCAGGGCGCCGAGCCCCCGCGCCCACATCGTGATCTACGAGCGGGGAGGTCAGCCCTGGCGGCTGGGGAGCATCGCCAGGGCTTGGGCGCGCTGCGCGACGAGGTCGTCGTAGGTGCCGTCACGCTCGGCCCAGCGGTGCGTGCGCACCCGCTCCACCAGGATCTCGTCAGGGGTCGGCTCCTGGGAGAGCAGTTCCATGACCTCGGTGGCGAAGTCGTCGAGCGGCAGCGCGTGCGGGTTCACCTTCTCCTGACCGCGCGTGGCGACGGCCGGGGGGACGAGCTCGACGACGCCGACGCCGGTGCCGTCGAGCTGCGCGCGGAGCGCCTCGGAGTAGGCGTGGACCGCGGCCTTCGACGCGGCGTAGGTGGGCATGGGCGGGAACGGCAGGAACGCGATGCCGGAGGTGACGGTGATGAAGGTCCCGGCGCCGCGCCCGACCAGGTGCGGGGTGAAGGCGTCGATGACCCTGATGGTGCCGACCAGGTTGGTGTCGATGGTCGTCTGTGCCGCCTCGAAGTGCTCCGGATCGCGCAGGTCCTCCATGAGCATGACCCCCGACATGGTCACCACGGTGTCCAGCTCGGGGTACCGGGCAAGGACGGCGTCGCGGGCCCGCGCGACGGAGGCGCCGTCCGTGACATCGACGGCGAACGCGCCGATGCCCTCGCCGGAGAGTTCGGTGAGCGCCTCCGCGTCGCGGCCGCCGACGGCCACGGCGCTGCCCGCCGCGGCGAACCGCCGGGCCAGCTCCCGTCCGATGCCGGAGGTTCCGCCGACGATGAGAACGGTACGGTCGGAGACATTCATGAGGTGCTCCCTGAACTCGTCGCACCGGCGATGCCGCTGCCGCGGCGCCGTCCGGTGCTGATCACTGTCGTTCCACGGTGTGGTGCCACCATCCTCGGCACCGCCCGCCGAGCGCGGCAGTGCCCCCGTTTTCCCTGGTCCCGCCAGGGCCCCCTCGCAGAACCGCGTACCCGATTACGGTGGAGTCATGAGGGACGAGGGAACCGACAACCGGCTCGGCGCCTACCTCCGTGCCCGGCGTGAGCTGGTCACCCCGGAGCAGGCGGGCATCCCGCCCGGGAGGAACCGCCGCGTCCCCGGCCTGCGCCGGGAGGAGGTCGCCCTGCTCGCCGGGATCAGCCCCGACTACTACCTGCGCCTGGAACGGGGCCGGGACAGGAACCCCTCACCGCAGGTCCTGGAGTCGCTTGCCCGCGTCCTGCGTCTCGACGACGTCGAGCGGACGTACCTGCTCGACCTCGCCGCGCCACGCCCCAAGGCACCGCGCCGCAGGCGGCCGGAGCAGGTGCCCCCGCGGGCGCACCAGCTCCTCGCCCACCTCCAGATCCCCGCGTTCGTCGAAGGCCGCGCGTTCGACGTCCTGGCCTCCAACGCCATGGCCGTCGCGCTCTCGCCCCGGCTGCGGCCCGGCCGCAACCGGCTCCGCTCCTTCTTCCTCGATCCCGAGGAACGGGCCTTCCACCACGACTGGGAGAAGGCCGCCGCCGGGTTCGTCGCCGCCCTCCGGACCACCATCGGGGACGACGTCGACGATCCCCGGTTCGTCGAACTCGTCGGGGAACTGGCGCTGTCCAGCCAGAGGTTCCGTACCCTGTGGGCCCGGCACGACGTCCGAGCCCTCGACGGAGGAACCACCACCGTCCACCACCCCGTCGTCGGCGACCTGCGGCTGCACCGCGACAAACTTCCGCTCGACGACCTCATCCTCGTCGTCTACTACCCCGACAAGGGCGACGACAGCGACGAGAAACTGCGGCTCCTGGCCGCGCTCTCCCCGGCCGGCCCCGGGGTCACGGCACCAGACACGACGGCGCGCACCACAGACAAGCCCTGACAGGACGAGGACCCCCGGACCCCGCGCACGACAGAGGCCCCTCCCGGGCGGGAGGGGCCTCTTCGCGTCGTCAGTCAGGGTGTCCGCGAGCCGGGGCGCCGCGGGCGGCGGCGCCCCGGGACGGAACGTCAGCGGTTGTACTGGCCGAAGTCGTACTCCTCCAGCGGGACGGCCTCGCCGGAGCCCTGGCCGAAGGCGTACTCGGCGCCGTCGTCGTAGGACCCGACCGAGTACACCGCGGCCTTCGCCTCCTCGGTGGGCTCGACCCGGACGTTGCGGTACTGGGGCATGCCCGTACCGGCCGGGATGAGCTTGCCGATGATGACGTTCTCCTTGAGGCCCAGCAGCGGGTCGCTCTTGGCGTGCATGGCCGCCTCGGTCAGCACCCGCGTCGTCTCCTGGAAGGAGGCGGCGGACAGCCAGGACTCGGTGGCCAGCGACGCCTTGGTGATGCCCATCAGGACCGGACGGCCCGCGGCGGGCACCCCGCCCTCGGCGACCACGTTGCGGTTGGTCTCCTCGAAGAGGGGACGCTCGACCAGGTCGCCCGGCAGCAGCTCGGTGTCGCCCGACTCGAGGATGTTCACCCGCTTCAGCATCTGGCGGACGATGATCTCGATGTGCTTGTCGTGGATCGACACGCCCTGCGACCGGTAGACCTCCTGGACCTCCTGGACGAGGTGCAGCTGCACCGCGCGGGGGCCGAGGATGCGCAGCACCTCGTGCGGGTTGATGGCGCCCGCGATGAGCTGCTGGCCGACCGCGACCCGCTCGCCCTCCTTCACCAGCAGGCGCGACCGCATCGGGACCTGGTAGGCGATCTCGTCCGAGCCGTCGTCCGGGACGATGACGACCTTGCGGGTCTTCTCCGTCTCGTCGATCTTGACCCGGCCGGCCACCTCGCTGATCGGGGCCACGCCCTTCGGGATACGGGCCTCGAACAGCTCCTGCACACGCGGCAGGCCGTGGGTGATGTCACCGCCGGCCACACCGCCGGTGTGGAAGGTCCGCATGGTCAGCTGGGTGCCGGGCTCGCCGATGGACTGCGCGGCGATGATGCCGACGGCCTCACCGACGTCCACCCGCTTGCCGGTGGCCAGCGAACGGCCGTAGCAGGCGGCGCAGACACCGATCTTGGCCTCGCAGACCAGGGCGCTACGGGTGCGCACCTCCTCGACACCGGCCTCGACCAGGCGCGACACCACCGAGTCCGACAGGTCGGTGTCGGCCGGGAAGATGACCGTGCCGTCGACCACGACGTCCTCGGCGATGGTGCGGCCCACCAGGCTGGTCTCCGAGGTGACCGGCTTGACCAGCCTGCCGGTCGCCTCGTCCCGGTCGGCCACGCGGAACGGGATGGTGCGGTCGGTGCCGCAGTCCTCCTCGCGGACGATGACGTCCTGCGCCACGTCCACCAGGCGCCGGGTCAGGTACCCGGAGTCGGCGGTGCGCAGCGCGGTGTCGGCCAGGCCCTTCCGCGCGCCGTGGGTCGAGATGAAGTACTCGACGACCGACAGGCCCTCGCGGAACGAGGACTTGATCGGACGCGGGATCGTCTCGCCCTTCGGGTTGGACACCAGCCCGCGCATGCCGGCGATCTGCCGCACCTGCAGCGGGTTGCCGCGGGCACCGGAGTTCACCATCATCCAGACCGGGTTGGTCCGCGGGAACGCCTTCTCCATGTCGACCGCGACGTCGGCCGTGGCCTTGTTCCAGATCTCGATGAGCTCCTGCTTGCGCTCGTCATCGGTGATCAGGCCCCGGTTGAACTCGCGCTGCACCTTGTCGGCGCGGCGCTCGTAGTCCGCCAGGATCTCGGCCTTGTTCGGCGGGACGACGACGTCCTCGATGGAGATGGTGACCCCGGACCTGGTGGCCCAGTGGAACCCGGTGCTCTTCAGCGCGTCCAGCGCGTTGGCGACCTCGACCTTGGGGTAGCCCTCGGCCAGCTCGTTCACGATCGCCGACAGCTGCTTCTTGCCGACCTCGTAGTTCACGAACGGGAAGTCGTCCGGCAGCGTCTCGTTGAACAGCGCCCGGCCCAGCGTGGTCTCCAGCCGGTACGGCTGCCCCGGCTCGTACCCCTCGGGGGCGGTCCAGTCGCGCGGCGGCGGAACGTCCTTGAGCCGCACGTGGATCTTGGCCTGGAGGTCGAGCTCGCCACGGTCGTAGGCCATGATGGCCTCGGCGACCGAGCCGAACGCACGGCCCTCGCCGTCCGCGCCCTCCTTCTCCGTGGTCAGCCAGTACAGCCCGATGACCATGTCCTGCGTGGGCATCGTGACCGGCTTGCCGTCCGACGGCTTGAGGATGTTGTTGGTCGACAGCATCAGGATCCGCGCCTCGGCCTGCGCCTCCGCCGACAGCGGCAGGTGCACCGCCATCTGGTCGCCGTCGAAGTCGGCGTTGAACGCGGTGCAGACCAGCGGGTGGATCTGGATGGCCTTGCCCTCGACCAGCTGTGGCTCGAACGCCTGGATGCCGAGGCGGTGCAGGGTCGGCGCGCGGTTCAGCAGCACCGGGTGCTCGGTGATGACCTCTTCCAGCACGTCCCACACCACCGGGCGGGCGCGCTCGACCATCCGCTTGGCGGACTTGATGTTCTGCGCGTGGTTGAGGTCGACCAGCCGCTTCATCACGAACGGCTTGAACAGCTCCAGCGCCATCTGCTTGGGCAGGCCGCACTGGTGCAGCTTCAGCTGCGGGCCGACCACGATGACCGAACGGCCGGAGTAGTCGACGCGCTTGCCCAGCAGGTTCTGGCGGAACCGGCCCTGCTTGCCCTTGAGCATGTCCGACAGCGACTTCAGCGGACGGTTGCCCGGCCCGGTGACCGGGCGGCCACGGCGGCCGTTGTCGAACAGCGCGTCGACGGCCTCCTGGAGCATCCGCTTCTCGTTGTTGACGATGATCTCGGGCGCGCCCAGGTCGAGCAGCCTCTTCAGCCGGTTGTTCCGGTTGATCACCCGGCGGTACAGGTCGTTCAGGTCGGAGGTCGCGAAGCGGCCGCCGTCCAGCTGCACCATCGGACGCAGGTCCGGCGGGATCACCGGGATGCAGTCCAGCACCATGCCCAGCGGGCTGTTGCGGGTGTTGAGGAACGCCGAGACGACCTTGAGCCGCTTGAGGGCGCGGGCCTTCTTCTGGCCCTTGCCGGTGCGGATGGTCTCGCGGAGCTTCTCCGCCTCGGCCTCCAGGTCGAAGTTCTGCAGCCGCGCCTGGATGGCCGCGGCGCCCATGCCGCCCTCGAAGTACTTGCCGAAGCGGTCCCGCATCTCGCGGTAGAGGAGCTCGTCGCCCTCCAGGTCCTGGACCTTGAGGTTCTTGAACCGGGTCCAGACCTCCTCCAGCCGGTCCAGCTCGCGCTGGGCGCGGTCGCGGAGCTGCTTCATCTCGCGCTCCGCGCCGTCCCTGATCTTGCGCTTCTGGTCGGCCTTGGCGCCGGCCTCCTCCAGCTCCGCCAGGTCGGCCTCCAGCTTCTGCTGGCGGGCCTCGACCTGGGCGTCGCGGGCCTGCTCGATCTGCTGGCGCTCCACCGAGATGTGCGCCTCCAGCGTGGGCAGGTCGCGGTCGCGCCGCTCCGCGTCCACGCTGGTGATCATGTACGCGGCGAAGTAGATGATCTTTTCGAGGTCCTTGGGCGCCAGGTCCAGCAGGTAGCCGAGCCTGGACGGGACCCCCTTGAAGTACCAGATATGGGTGACCGGGGCGGCCAGCTCGATGTGGCCCATCCGCTCACGCCGCACCTTGGCACGCGTCACCTCGACACCGCAGCGCTCGCAGATGATGCCCTTGAAGCGGACGCGCTTGTACTTGCCGCAGTAACACTCCCAGTCCCGGGTGGGGCCGAAGATCTTCTCGCAGAAGAGCCCGTCCTTCTCCGGCTTGAGGGTCCGGTAGTTGATCGTCTCCGGCTTCTTCACCTCGCCGTGCGACCACTGGCGGATGTCGTCGGCGGTCGCCAGACCGATGCGAAGCTCGTCGAAGAAGTTGACGTCAAGCAACTGTTTTCCCCTTGAGTTGATCAGACCTCTTCGACACTGCTCGGCTCACGCCGGGACAGGTCGATGCCGAGCTCCTCCGCGGCGCGGAAGACGTCCTCGTCGGTGTCGCGCATCTCGATGGACATGCCGTCGCTGGAGAGCACCTCGACGTTCAGGCACAGCGACTGCATCTCCTTGATGAGCACCTTGAAGGACTCGGGAATGCCGGGCTCGGGGATGTTCTCGCCCTTGACGATGGCCTCGTACACCTTCACTCGGCCGAGCACGTCGTCGGACTTGATGGTCAGCAGCTCCTGGAGCGCGTAGGCGGCGCCGTACGCCTCCAGCGCCCACACCTCCATCTCACCGAACCGCTGCCCGCCGAACTGGGCCTTACCCCCGAGCGGCTGCTGGGTGATCATGGAGTACGGGCCGGTCGAGCGAGCGTGGATCTTGTCGTCGACCAGGTGGAGCAGCTTGAGGATGTAGATGTAGCCGACCGAGATCGGGTCCTTGTACGGCTCGCCGGTGCGCCCGTCGAACAGCTTGGCCTTGCCGCCGGGGCCGACCAGGCGGTCGCCGTCCCGGTTGGGCAGGGTGCTGGCGATCAGGCCGGTGACGTCGTCCTCGCGGGCGCCGTCGAACACCGGGGTGGCGGTGTTGGTCCACGGCGGGGCCTCGTCGGCGCCGATGGCGCGCAGCGCGCGCTTCCACTCCGCGTCGTCGCCCTCGACCTTCCAGCCGCGGCTGGCCACCCAGCCGAGGTGGGTCTCCAGGACCTGGCCGACGTTCATCCGGCCGGGCACGCCCAGCGGGTTCAGGACGATGTCGACCGGGGTGCCGTCCTCCAGGAACGGCATGTCCTCGACCGGCAGCACCTTGGAGATGACGCCCTTGTTGCCGTGCCGGCCCGCCAGCTTGTCCCCGTCGGTGATCTTGCGCTTCTGCGCCACGTACACCCGGACCAGCTCGTTCACGCCGGGCGGCAGCTCGTCGCCCTCGTCCCGGGAGAACACCCGGACGCCGATGACCTTGCCCTGCTCGCCGTGCGGCACCTTCAGCGAGGTGTCGCGGACCTCGCGGGCCTTCTCACCGAAGATCGCGCGCAGCAGCCGCTCCTCCGGGGTCAGCTCGGTCTCGCCCTTCGGGGTGACCTTGCCGACCAGGATGTCGCCGGGGACGACGTCGGCGCCGATCCGGATGATGCCGCGCTCGTCGAGGTCGGCCAGCACCTCCTCGGAGACGTTCGGGATGTCCCGGGTGATCTCCTCGGGGCCCAGCTTGGTGTCGCGGGCGTCGACCTCGTGCTCCTCGATGTGGATCGAGGACAGGACGTCGTCCTGCACCAGCCGCTGGGACAGGATGATGGCGTCCTCGTAGTTGTGGCCCTCCCACGGCATGAACGCCACGAGCAGGTTCTTGCCGAGCGCCATCTCGCCCTGGTCGGTGCACGGGCCGTCGGCGATGACCTGGCCCACCTCGACCCGCTGCCCCTCGTCCACGATGGGCTTCTGGTTGAAGCAGGTGCCCTGGTTGGACCGCTTGAACTTGGCGACCCGGTAGGTGGTGCGGGTGCCGTCGTCGTTCATCACGGTCACGTAGTCGGCCGAGACCTCCTCGACCACGCCGGCCTTCTCCGCGACGATCACGTCGCCGGCGTCGACCGCGGCGCGGTACTCCATGCCGGTGCCCACCAGCGGCGCCTCGCTGCGCAGCAGCGGGACGGACTGGCGCTGCATGTTGGAGCCCATCAGCGCCCGGTTGGCGTCGTCGTGCTCCAGGAACGGGATCATCGCGGTGGCGACCGAGGTCATCTGCCGCGCCGAGACGTCCATGTACTGGACCTCGCGCGGGCCCACCAGCTCGACCTCGCCGCCCTTCTTGCGGATCAGGACGCGGTCGTCGGCGAACGAGCCGTCCTCGGCCAGGGCCGTGTTGGCCTGCGCGATGACGTACCGGTCCTCCTCGTCGGCGGTCAGGTAGTCGATCTGGTCGGTGACCACGCCGTCGACGACCTTGCGGTACGGCGTCTCGACGAAGCCGAACGGGTTGACCCGGCCGAACGCCGCCAGCGAGCCGATCAGGCCGATGTTCGGGCCCTCGGGGGTCTCGATCGGGCACATCCGGCCGTAGTGGGACGGGTGGACGTCGCGGACCTCCATGCCCGCCCGCTCGCGGGACAGACCGCCCGGGCCCAGCGCGTTCAGGCGCCGCTTGTGGGTCAGCCCGGCCAGCGGGTTGGTCTGGTCCATGAACTGCGACAGCTGGCTGGTGCCGAAGAACTCCTTGATGGAGGCCACAACCGGACGGATGTTGATCAGGGTCTGCGGCGTGATCGCCTCGACGTCCTGGGTGGTCATCCGCTCGCGGACGACGCGCTCCATCCTGGCCAGGCCCAGCCGGACCTGGTTCTGGATCAGCTCGCCGACCGTGCGCAGCCGCCGGTTGCCGAAGTGGTCGATGTCGTCGACCTCGATCGGCACCTGGGCGGTGCCCACCGTGCCCTCCTCCTCACCCGCGTGCAGGCGGACGAGGTACTCGACGGTGGCGACGATGTCGTCCTCGGTCAGCGTGCCCTGGTTCATGTCCAGGTCGAGGCCGAGCTTCTTGTTGACCTTGTACCGGCCGACCTTGGCCAGGTCGTACCGCTTGGGGTTGAAGTACAGGTTCTCCAGCAGGGTCTGCGCCGACTCCTTGGTCGGCGGCTCGCCCGGACGCAGCTTGCGGTAGATGTCCAGCAGCGCGTCGTCCTGGCCGGAGGTGTGGTCCTTCTCCAGCGTGACGTTGATCGACTCGTAGGCGCCGAACCGCTCGCGGATGCGGTCCTCGGTCCAGCCGAGCGCCTTGAGGAGCACGGTGACCGGCTGCTTGCGCTTGCGGTCGATGCGGACACCGACGTTGTCGCGCTTGTCGATCTCGAACTCCAGCCAGGCGCCGCGGCTCGGGATGACCTTGCAGCCGTAGATGTCCTTGTCCGACGCCTTGTCCAGGGCGCGGTCGAAGTACACACCGGGCGAGCGGACAAGCTGGGAGACGACCACCCGCTCGGTGCCGTTGATGATGAAGGTGCCCTTGGGGGTCATGAGCGGGAAGTCGCCCATGAACACCGTCTGGCTCTTGATCTCACCGGTGGTGTTGTTGATGAACTCCGCCGTGACGAACATCGGGGCGGAGTAGGTCATGTCCTTGTCCTTGCACTCCTCGACGGAGTACTTGGGCGGCTCGAAGCGGTGGTCGCGGAACGACAGGGACATGGTTCCGGAGAAGTCCTCGATGGGACTGATCTCCTCAAAGATCTCTTCGAGGCCCGACTGGGTCGGGACGCTCTTACTTCCGGCCTTCTGGGCCGCCTCGACCCGGGCCTTCCACCTCTCGTTGCCCAGCAGCCAGTCAAAGGAGTTGGTCTGCAGCGCAAGGAGGTCCGGGACTTCGAGCGGCTCCTTGATGCGCGCGAAGGAGACGCGGTTCGGACCGGTTGCGGTATTCGAGGCGTTGCGCGAGGCTGCCAAGAGTGGTCCTTCCGAGGGCTCGCGGCGTAACTGACGGCACGCACGCCAGACGATCCAGGTGCGAGAGGCGGGATGAAGTGCCCCGAACCGGGGCAGGACAATAGGCTCTCACACGAGGATAGTCAGAGGGCAGCGCAAAGGGGCAGTGTAGCCGACCACCACACCGCTTGCAACTCTAGCGCCGCAGTATGCATCACAGTTGCCATGGAGCATCGCTTCTGAACGCCGCAGAGTCAAGAGCGAGCCCGGACTTTTCGGGCGCTGACCTGCAGTGAGGAAGGCCATAGTTTAGGATCCGCGAGGTCACCCTCGGCAGGGGCGCGCCGGACGGCCCCGGCCGCGGCGTCACATCATCTGGAGCTGCGAGACCAGCCACCGGTCGCCGACCTTGGTCATGACCAGGCGCAACGTGTACTGGCTGGGGGTGCGCTCGGCGGTGGCGGCCTTGGCCGTCGCCTGGTTCAGGTAGACCAGCGCGATCGCCTTACGGCCGTCCAGGCTCTCCACCGACGTCCGGACCGCCGTCCCCTCCACGACCGCTTTCTGCTGGAGCGCCGACGGCTTCACCGTGGCGGTCATCCGGGTGAAGTCGTTCCGGAAGTCGCCCGTGGTGTGATCGGACGCCCGCTTCAGGTCGGCGTCGATCGTCCGGTAGTCGTAGGACGACAGATCCTCGGCGGCCTGTTTCGCGGCGAACGTGACCTGCTGGACGGCCCGCTCGTCCGCCTTGAGCCCCTGCACGGCCACGACCAGCCACCCGAGCGCTCCGGCCAGGGCGAGATTCACCGCGATCAGCACGTAGGACCGCGTCCCCAGCGGCGGAAGCCACCGCCGCCGCTCGCGGCCCGCCGGCCTGTCCTCGTCGTCCTCCTCGTCGTCTTCCTCGTCGTCTTCTTCGCCTTCTTCGTCTTTGACGGTTTCCTCGGCGTCGTCCTCGGTGGTGGCCTTCGTGAGGTCGGCCTTGGACGAGGCGGACCCGGCGGTCTCCTCCGCCTCCGCCTCCGCCTCTTCTTCCTCTTCGGCTTCCTCTACGGCCGCCGCCTCGGCCTCCGCTTGGGCCGCCGCCTCGGC
>NZ_JBIMPP010000067.1:0-43257 GCF_043906805.1 Actinomadura sp. SCN-SB
TCCCCCTCCCCCCCCCCCGCCCCCCCCCCGCGGGGGACCCCCCCCGCCGCTACTGCGCACGGCTGCGCGAGGTCTGCTTCGACTGGCCCGGCGGCTTCGTCGCCCACCACTACACCCGCTACCTGGGCGACCTGTCCGGCGGGCAGTACATCGGCGTGCAGGTCCGCAAGAACCTCGGGCTGGCCGCCGGGGACGACGGCGTCCGCTTCTACCGCTTCCCCGGCGAACCGAAGTCCTACAAGGACCGCTACCGCGCCCTCCTGGACGACGCCCCCTGGGACCGGGCCGAACGCGCCCGGATCATCGCCGAGGTCAAGCGCGCCTACCGGCTCAACGCCGCCGTCACCGCCGACCTCGGCCGCGACCTGAGGATCGACCCGGCCGCCTGAACCACGCCCCCGACCCCGCCCGAGCCTGCACGGAGCCTGGGCACGGGCGGGGTGGAGACTCCGCCGTGTGGAGCGCGGGGGTGCGCCCGGCAGGGGCGCCACGCTGAAACTGATCGTCAGACTGAACCGCATGGTCACAGTGGGGGTTCGAGTCCCTTCCCCGGCACGCGCGCCGGGGTGGCCCAACGATCGCCGGATCGCGCGGACACGGACGTTGATCCTGTCCGGGTGCTACTCGGCATGAACGAGGCATGCCGAGAGGTCCGGAAAAGCAGAATGGTTTGAAACGCCGCTCTGAGGACATCGCGCAGGGGCAACCATGCACCACCTTGGCGCAAGGGAGGTCCCCCCGATGCTCGCGATCCTCGCGGCGATCGTCTTCGGCCTGGCACTGCTGTTCGACCTGGCCGACGTCGCCACCGACCCGTTCGACTACCAGACCCTGGTCACGGTGGGGCTGCTGCTCATCGCGCTGCACCTGGCCGGGGTCGGCGGCACCGCCGGCTGGCGCGGACGCGCGTGGAACCGCAGCCGCGCCACCCGCCGCTGACCCGCGGCCCGGCGGCCGGCCTCGTTCCGGGGCCGCCACCGGCGCTCAGGACGATGAGGGGTCGTCGGCGTAGGCGCGCAGCCGGGGCAGGTCGACCACGGTGACGCGGCGCCATCCGGTGCGGACCAGGCCGCTCCGGCGCAGCGTGTTCAGCGCGCGGGCGACCGTCTCCCGGGAGGCGTCCATCCAGCTGCCCAGCTCCTCCTGCGACAGCGGCGGCGCGATCTCGATGCTGCCGTCCGCGGAGGGCGGGGCGTGCCGGGCCGACAGCTCGGCCAGGTTGGACAGCAGCAGCGCCAGCCGCTGCGCGCCCTTGGCCGCCACATGCGCCTGAAGGCGCCGGTCGGCGGCGTCGAGACGGTCGACGAAGGTGTTGCTGACCAGCCGCCACACCGCGGCGTTGGCGTCCAGGAACCCGGTGAAGCGCGCGGCCGGCACCACCAGGCCGCGCACCGGGCTCAGCGCCGTGACCGTCGCCGAACGGTGCCGGCCGCCCAGCACCGCGCTCTCGCAGACCAGGTCGCCGGGTCCGCGCACGGCGAGCACCACGTCGTGGCCGTCCTCGGTGGAGGAGGTCACCTTGGCCCAGCCGCTCTCGATGATGACGATGTGGTCGGACTGCTCGCCCTGGTAGCACAGCGGGCGCTTGGCCGCGTACAGGCGCGGGCGCGACACCTCGCGCAGCGCGGCGCGCTGCGCGTCGTCCAGGGCGTACCAGAATCCCTGCCGGCCGTTGGGGCCGCGTCCGTTGGTGCCGCCGTTGTACGGCGGTGCGTTCCTTTCCGTCACGGGTGGTCCGTTTCCTGGGCCCTCCGTGGAGGGCTCGCGGGTCGGGGCGAAACTGACTCCGGTGGCCTGGCGGCACGGCCCCCGATCGGCCGGCGCGCGTCGCCCGGGGAATGCCGCCTCTGCCGGGCAGGTCGGTCGTTGGGGCTGCGATCTGAGCCGGTGCCCGCGGCATTTGGGGGGAGTGGGGCGGTGAGGCCCAGTGCCGCGGGCACCGGCCCGCTCATGCGCAGGCCCCGGAAGGCGCCGCCGCGCCGCCCGGGGGCGAGGCGCGGGGCGTTCCGGTCGCCGCGCGTTCGTGTGATCCACATCTCCCAGGAAACCCGATATTGATCAGGATCGTGCGCCTCCGCGGGCAGCCTGTCTGCGTCATCTGACACATTCACGACCTCTCCGTCCCCCTCCGCCCGGAATTCTCGGCGCCCGCGGGCCGGTCCGTGCCGCCCCGCGACCGCCCGGTGCCACCCTGTGACCGGCCGAATGATCGCTTCAACGATCGCCCCGGGATGTCCGCCCACGGCGGCGGCTCAGGACGCGGCCAGCGCGTTGAGCAGCCGGTTGACCGGGCCCGACAGCGCCCACTCGTCGGCCAGCGTCACCAGCGCCTCCGGGTCGCGCGGCGTGGAGGGCAGCCGGTCGTCCAGGTCGCGCAGCGCCGGGTCGTCGATGTCGGTCACCACCCGCACCACCGTCGGCGCCGACGCCAGATACTCGCGCGCCGCCTCCATCCGGCGGCGCGCGCCCGGCGGGAAGCCCTCCTGCGTGCCCGCCTCCAGCGCCGCCAGGATCCCCTCCAGCGACCCGAACCTGGTCACCAGCGCCGCGGCGGTCTTG
This sequence comes from Actinomadura sp. SCN-SB, assembly GCF_043906805.1. Taxonomy (NCBI): domain Bacteria; kingdom Bacillati; phylum Actinomycetota; class Actinomycetes; order Streptosporangiales; family Thermomonosporaceae; genus Actinomadura; species Actinomadura sp. SCN-SB. The sequence goes on from NZ_JBIMPP010000067.1 coordinate 2,560, forward strand.
TCGCCGATGCCCGGCACGCCCGGCAGCCCGTCGCTGGGATCGCCGCGCAGCGTCGCGTAGTCGGCGTAGCCGCGGCCGGGGATGCCGTACTTGGCCGCGACCTCCTTCTCGCCCATCACCTGGAGGTTGCGGATGCCCCGCGCCGTGTACAGGACCTGGACGGGGCCGCGCTCGTCCACGAGCTGGAACAGGTCGCGGTCGCCGGTGACCACGTCGACCGGGCCGTGCCGCGCGCCCCGCACCGCCAGCGTGCCGATCACGTCGTCGGCCTCGTACCCGGCCACGCCGGCGATGGCCAGCCCGAACGCCTTCAGCACCGCGTCGATGAGCGGCAGCTGGGCCGCCAGCGCGTCCGGGGTCTGGTCGCCGCCGTCGGGCGCGACCCGGTGCGCCTTGTAGGACGGCAGCGCCGCGACCCGGAACGCCGGGCGCCAGTCGGCGTCCATGCAGCACACCAGCCGCTCGGGCCGGCGGTCCTGGACCAGCCGCGCGATCATGTCGATCAGGCCGCGCACCGCGTTCACCGGCGTCCCGTCGGGCGCGGTGACCGATTCGGGCACGCCGAAGAAGGCGCGGAAGTACAGCGACGGCGTGTCCAGCAGCATCAGCCCGCTCATGCCGCACATCGTCGCACGCCACCCCGTCATTTCGCGCCCGCCCCGGCATGCACGAGGATGCGGTGTGCGGACATCGGCACGACAGATGCACGGGACACGTGCATACGACGGACAGAGACGACAGGTGCAGAGGACAGGAGACGGGTGTGACGACGGAGTTGTATCCGCGTGAGCGGGCCGCGCGCGTGCGGGAGGCGGCCGAGAAGGCGGGCCTGGACGCCCTGCTGCTGACGCCGGGCCCCGACCTGCGGTACGTGACCGGCTACGACGCGCGGGCGCTGGAGCGGCTGACCTGCCTGGCGGTCCCGGCGGACGGCGAACCGTTCCTGGTGGTGCCGCGCCTGGAGCTGCCCGCCGCGCAGGAGTCCCCGGCGGGCGCGCTCGGCGTGGAACTGGTGCCCTGGGACGAGACCGACGACCCCTACGCGATGGTGACCGCGCGGCTCACCCGGGCCAGGGCCAAGGGGGAGCGGGCCAGGGTGGCGGTCGCCGACCGGATGTGGGCGGTGATGGCGCTGCGGTTCCGCGCGGCGCTGCCCGGCGCCGAGCAGGTCGCGGCCGGGGCGGTGATGCGGGAGCTGCGGATCCGCAAGAGCCCCGCCGAGGTCGCGGCCCTGCGCGAGGCGGGCGCGGCCATCGACCGGGTGCACCGGCGCGTCCCCGGGTTCCTCAAGCCCGGCCGGACGGAGAAGGAGGTGGCGCGCGACATCGCCGACGCCATCCTGGACGAGGGCCATGTGAGCGTCGACTTCGTCATCGTCGGGTCGGGACCCAACGGGGCCAACCCGCACGCCGATCCCACCGACCGGACGATCCGTCCCGGCGAGCCGGTCGTGGTGGACATCGGCGGGACGATGCCCAGCGGATACTGCTCCGACTCCACCCGCAACTACTGCGTGGGCACCCCTCCGGCCGACTACACCGCGTACTACGAGGTGCTGCGCGAGGCGCAGGAGGCGTCCTGCCAGGCGGTGCGGCCCGGCGTCACGCCCGAGGCGGTGGACGCCGCCGGCCGGGACCTCATCGCCGCCGCCGGGCACGGCGAGCACTTCTTCCACCGCACCGGGCACGGCATCGGCCTGGAGACGCACGAGGACCCCTACATCGTCGCGGGCAACACCGAGCCGCTGGAGCCCGGCATGGCCTTCTCCGTCGAACCGGGCATCTACGCGGGCCCGCACGGCGCCCGCATCGAGGACATCGTCGTGTGCACCGAGAACGGCTTCGAGCGCATGAACGACACCGAGCGCGGCGTCGTCATCGTCGGCTGACCCGGCGAGGGGACGGGCGGCGCCCCGGAACGCGGCCGTGGAGGAAGGAGTCGCCGCATCCGGAGCGCCGCCCGGGTCGTGGCCGGATCGTGGCCGGGGCCTCGGTCAGGAGGACTTGCCGAGGGGAACGCCCGCGGAGGCCGCCGCCGGGTGGCCGATGGCCAGGCCGCTGGCGGGGTCGAAGAAGTGGAGCCTGCGGGTGTCGACGGCCAGCTGGATCGGCTGGCCGGGGCGTACCTGCGAGCGCGAGTTGACGCGGGCGGTCCACAACGCCTTGTTCTCCACCAGCGGGATCGCCATGTCGGCCTCGCCCTCGGCGGCGTCCTCGGCCAGGTCGGCGGTGTCCTTGTGCTCCACCGGCGGCGCGTCGATGGTGAAGATCACGTTGATCTCGCTGCCGAGCTCCTCGGTGACGCTGCTGGTGGCGTGCAGCGGCGCCCAGTCCGGCTTGGCGTGCGCGGCGTCCTCGAAGTCGGACGGGCGGATGCCCAGGATCACCTTGCGGCCGAAGTAGGCGTCCAGGCCGGGCTTGTCCTCCAGCAGGTCGTCGGGGACGGGCAGGGTCAGCCCGGCGAAGGCGACGTGCACGCCCTGGTCGCCGCGCACCAGGTCGGCGGAGACGAAGTTCATCGCGGGCGAGCCGATGAAGCCGGCCACGAACAGGTTGACCGGGTTGTCGAACAGCCGCTGCGGGGTGTCGACCTGCTGGAGGCGGCCCTCGCGCAGCACGCACACCCGGTCGCCCAGGGTCATCGCCTCGACCTGGTCGTGGGTGACGTAGACGGTGGTGACCTTCAGCCGCTCGTGGAGCTGGCTCAGCGAGGCGCGCATCGACACGCGCAGCTTGGCGTCCAGGTTGGACAGCGGCTCGTCCATCAGGAACGCCTGCGGCTCGCGGACGATCGCGCGGCCCATCGCGACCCGCTGCCGCTGGCCGCCCGACAGCGCCGCCGGCTTGCGCGACAGGAACTGCTCGAGGCCGAGCATCCTGGCGGCCTCCTGCACCTTCTTGGCGCGCTCCTCCTTGGACACCCCGCGCAGCTTCAACCCGAACGCCAGGTTCTGCTCGACCGTCATGTGCGGGTAGAGCGCGTAGTTCTGGAAGACCATCGCGATGTCGCGGTCCTTGGGCGCCAGGTCGTTGACCACCCGGTCACCGATGGTGATCGTGCCGTCGGTGATCTCCTCCAGCCCGGCGATCATCCGCAGCGCGGTGGACTTGCCGCAGCCCGACGGGCCGACCAGCACCATGAACTCGCCGTCCTTGATGTCCAGTTCCAGCCCGTCCACGGCGCGGACGCCGCCCCCGTACACCTTGCTGACCTTGTTCAGCACGATCCCCGCCATGCCAGGATCCCCTCTGTTTGGAAACGTTTCCATCGCCTCATGCCCACAAGGGCATATCGCTTATGGGGGGAGTCAACACTATGGAAACGTTTCCAGAAAACGCCGGTCGTGGGAAGATGGCGCGATGACGGAACGGGCGGCGACGATCAAGGACGTGGCGGCGGCGGCCGGGGTGGGCATCGCCACCGTGTCCCGGGTGTTCTCCGGGACGGGATCGGTCGGCGCCGAGACCCGCGAGCGCGTCCTGGCCGCGGCGCGCGAGCTGGACTACCGGCCCAGCGCCCTGGGCCGCGGGCTCAAACTGCGGCGCGGCGGCGGCATCGGGGTGGTCGTCCCCGACGTCACCGACCCCTTCTACGCCGAGCTGGTCGCCGGGGTGCTGTCGTGCGCGCGCAGCCTGGGCGAGCACGTGATCGTGGACGCCGCGCACGGCGACCCCTCCCGCGAGGCCGAGATCGTGGACCGCCTCGCCGAGCAGCGGGTGGACGGGATCATCGCCGTTCCCGCCGGGGACGCGGCGGCCTGGCACTCGGCCGCCCGCGTCGGCGCCGGGGTGGTGTTCGCCGACCGGGTGCTGCCCGGCCTGCCCGAGATCCCGGCGGTCCTGGCCGACGACCGCGCCGGGGTGCGGACCCTCACCGAGTACCTGGTCGGGCTCGGGCACCGGCGCATCGCCTTCCTCGGCGCCGCGCTGCCCGGCGCGCCGCCCGGAGGCCCGGTCGAGGTGCGCGAGCGCGCGTTCCGGGACACGCTGCGCGCCCTGGGCGTCGCGGTGGACGAGGACCTGATGGTCGCGGCCCGGCACGAGCGCGACGCCGCCTACGCCGCCGCGGCCGGGCTGCTACAGCGGCGCGACCCCGCGGGCGGCGTCACCGCGGTGCTGGCCGCCGGGCACCTGCTCGGCGAGGCCGCCGTGCTGGTGGCCCGCGAACTCGACCTTCGCGTGCCCGCCGACGTGTCCATCGCCATGGTCGACGACGTTCCCTGGGCCGAGCTGTGCGACCCGCCCCTCACCGCGCTCGCCCGTCCCGGCCACGACATCGGCTACCGCGCCTGCGAGCTGCTGGCGCGGGACCGGGCGTCCCGGCGGCCGGCGCGGCCGGGAGGCGCCCCCGCGGAACGGGCCGCGCGCGAACGTCCGCGAAGGGGCGGCGGCAGGCCCGTCCTGCTGCCGTCCGAGCTGGTGATCAGAGGCAGCTGCGGGCCCCCGCCACGCGGTGCCGCGCCCCGCCGGAGCGGGCCGGAAATCCGGCCCACGCCATGACCGGCACACGCTAGATTTCCGGGGTGGAGGAGATCGATCGTCAGATCATGGCGCTGCTGGCCGACGACGGCCGGATGAGCTACACCGATCTGGCCAAGGAGACCGGCCTGTCGGTGTCGGCCGTGCACCAGCGGGTGCGACGGCTACAGAGGCGCGGCGTCATCAAGGGGTTCACCGCACAGCTGGACAACGAGCGGATCGGGCTGCCGCTCACCGCGTTCGTGTCGATCAAACCGATCGACCCGGCCGCGCCGGACGACGCCCCCGATCGGCTGGCCGACCTGGCCGCGATCGAGGCGTGCCATTCGGTCGCGGGCGAGGAGAGCTACATCCTGAAGGTGCGGGTGGGCTCACCCAACGAACTGGAGGACCTGCTACAGCAGATCCGTGCCAAGGCCAACGTCGCGACCCGCACCACGGTGGTGCTCAGCACCCCGTGGGAAGGACGCAGGCCGCCCTTGTGACACCAACCCCGTAACGCAACCCCCGTAACTCAACCCGTGTAACACCAACCCTGTCCCTGTCCGTCACGGCCGAGGGGGAACCGCGCGTCAACCCCCTGGGGCGAAGGCCCGCAGCGCCTCCTCGGCCCGCAGCATCGACTCCACCGGATCGGCCTCCGGCCCGGTGATCTCGGGATCGAAGTTCAGGTCGACGAACAGCTCGGTCATCCCCTGCGCGGCGATATCGGCGAAGTCCGCGCGCACCTCATCGAACGACCCGTGCAGCGGGCGCCGGTCCGCGCGTCCCGCGGCCCTGACGCGCACCGCCCCGCGGCACACGAACCGCAGCGTTGACGGGTCCCGCCCGGCCTTCTCCGCCGCCTCCTTGACGATCCGGATGGAACGTCCCAGCGTGCGGGGGTCGGCCCGGCCGGCGCTCACCCAGCCCGCGGCCAGCCGGCCCGCGCGGCGCAGCGCGGGCTCGGCCGCGCCGCCCAGCAGGATCGACGGCTCGGGCGACTGCGCCGGGCCCGGCTCCATCACCACCGGCGGATGGTCGTAGAACTCCCCGTGGAACTCGCTGTGGGCGCCGCCGGAGCCGCTCGCCCACAGCGACCGCATCGCGGCCAGGAACTCCTCGCCACGGGCGCCGCGCCGTTCCATCGGGACGCCCGCCGCCGCGAACTCCTCGGGCATCCAGCCCAGGCCGACGCCCAGGTCCAGCCGCCCGCCGCTGACGTGGTCGAGGGTGGCGGCCTGCTTGGCCAGCAGCGCCGGCGAGAAGAACGGCAGGTTGACGATCGCCACGCCCAGCCGCACCCGCTCGGTCAGCCCCGCCAGGTACGCGAGCGTCACCAGCGGGTCGGGGACGGCCCGGTACGTCCCGTCCTGCGAGCCGGCCGGGTTGAGCAGGCGCTGCAGCGTCCAGACCGAGTGGTAGCCGAGCCGTTCGGCCTCCTGGGCGATCCGCGCCTGCCGGTCGGGGGTCGCCCAGCCGCCCGACACCGGCACGGCGAACCCGATCAGCACGATGTCCCTCCCTGCCCGTCCCTGCTCGTCTTGCCCGTCACGGCCCGGCCCGCCCCTGCCGGCATGCCGCCCCGGCCGACCCTATCCGCAGGGGCGATCGTCCTCGCGCGGCGCCCGCGGATCGGCGGCCGTCAGGACGAGGCGACGATGAAGCTGGAGTTGCCGAACCCGACCTCGTCGCCGGGGCGGACCCTGGACGGGCCGGTGAGCCGCCAGCCGTTGAGCCGGGTGCCGTTCATCGACCCCAGGTCCGAGATCATCCAGCCGCCCTCGTGGCGGTAGATCTCGGCGTGGAACCGCGACACCGTCAGGTCGGTGAGGATGAACTGGCAGCCGGGGGCGCGTCCCACCACGATGCGGGTCAGGCCCGCCGGGGGCAGGGTGAAGCGGGGCAGCCGCGGTGCCCGCCAGGCCGCCTCGAACCGCGCCGTCATCTGCGACACCGAGGAGATCAGCCCGGTCAGGCGCCCGACCACGCGGTTGGTGGGGGGCAGGTCGTGCACCAGGTCGGCCAGCTCCGCCTGGCTCTGGGCGCGCAACGCCTGGTCGACGCGGCGCTCGAAGGTCTCGTGCGAAATCCGGCCTTCGGCCACTCGTTCGCTGAGCACCTGCAGTACCCGGTCGCGTTCCATATCGGACGCTCGCACCGGATATGAGGGCTGACCGTCCATAGCAGTGAGTATCCAGATCCCGTCGTCGCCTGTCCAGAAAAGCCCGCACGCACAGGGCAGGGCGACCGAACCCGCCCGCCCTGCCCTGTTGGATGCCCCCAGTACGGCCGATGTTCGGGGCGATTCCGGGGAAATCGTCCGATCGCCCGGATCGCCGGATCGCTCGCCGTGACGGTCCTCCTCCGTGACGGGCCTAGTCGGTGTGCTCGAAGGACACCACGTCGGCCAGCACGCCGCCCTCGGGGGTCAGCCGGTCCTCGGACGGGCTGTCGTAGACCACCAGCAGCTTGGGGCGGCCGTCCTCGCCGGTCTCGTCCAGAAGCGCGATGCCCTCCGCGTGGTCGTCGCCGTCCCCGTACGGGAGCTCGCCCACGACCCGCAGGTCGGTGGCGGGCACGATGCCGGGCGCGTCCACCGTGGCCGCGCCCGGCCAGGCCACCACGCGCACGGGGCCGTCCAGGTCCATGCTCGGCCCGGTGAGGATCAGCAGGTCGTCGCCGTGCGGGCACAGGTCGCGGATGCCGAGGCCGCCCAGGTCGAGGAAGTGCGTGCGGTACAGGTCGTCGCCGTCGTCGAGCGGGCGCAGCCGCAGCCGGGACGGGTCCCGGGGATGGGTCTCGGGGCGGATCTCCAGCAGCACGGCCCAGCCGCGCAGCACCGGCCCGCGGAAGCCGATGTAGAGGCGGTCGCCGTGGGCGGCGACGCCCTCGATGTCGATCCCGTTGTCCTTGCTGGGGATGGCCAGGAACGGCGCCAGGTGCGGGTCGTCCTCCAGCAGGTCGGTGATCGAGTCCTTGTGGCCGCCCAGCAGCGCGGCGCGGCGCCCGCCGTCGTCGGCGACCACGCGGGGGAGCCCGTCGTCGCCGGTGACCAGGGGGAGCCGGGCGAGGACGAACCGGTTCTCCTCGCGCACCACGCTGGCCAGCCGCTTGCGGGACTTGGCGTCCGGCTGGCCCGGCTTGATCTTCTTGCGTTTGAGGCTGTGCGAGCCGATCGCCCACAGCCAGCCGTTGGCGCGGGCCAGGCCCTCCAGGTCGGCCTCCTCGTCGGGCCCTGCGGGCAGGTCGACCAGGTCGGCCAGCCGCACGGTGCGCTGCCCGTCGTAGCCGGTGACGCGTCCCGCGCCATCGGTGGCCGCGGTCAGCCGCTCGATGGTCGCGGTCTCGTCGCCGGCCACCCACAGGCACCGGCCGTCCTGGCGCACGGCGGACAGATTGGTGTGGGTCTCCGCCTCGCGGCTCTCCTGCGAGAAGCGGAGCTCGACCCGGCGTTCCACGATCATGGGGGAAATGTTTTCACATATCGGAGGTGCCGGGGGGCGTGCCCCACAGGACGTGCAGGTGCGGGGGCTTGCGGAAGACCAGCCCTCGTACCGGGGCCTCGCGGGACGGGTCCAGCCGCAACTCCGGCAGGCGGGTCAGCAGCGCCGTCAGGGCGGCGCGCGCCTCAAGGCGCGCCAGCGGAGCGCCGAAGCAGAAATGCGGTCCGTGGGCGAACGCCAGGTGCTCGGAGACGTTCTCGCGCCGCGGGTCGAAGCGGTCGGGGTCGGCGAAGACCGCGGGGTCGCGGTTGGCACCCGCGATCGACACCCGGACCAGGTCGCCCTCGCGCACGGGCGCCCCGCCCAGGTCGAGGTCGCGGGTGGCGTAGCGGTCGACGACCGAGGCGGACGGCTCCAGCCGCAGCGACTCCTCGATCGCCCCGGGCAGCAGGCCCTCGGGGTCGGCCTGGACGAGCGCGAGCCGGGCGGGGTCCTCCAGCAGGTGCAGCACCGCGTTGGTGATCATGCCTTCGGTGGTGTCGATGCCGCCGAACATCAGGACGGCGGCGTTGGCGACCACCTCGGCCTCGGTGAGCCCGCCGCCTCTCGCCGCCCCCTCGCCCCGGTCCGGGTTCCGGTGGGCGGCGGAGGCGAGGGGCGAGCCGGCGGGGGAGGCGTCGACGACCTCCCGGACGGCGGCGCGGAGCCGGTCGTAGGCCACGGCGGCGCCGGGCGGCGGCTCCTGGCCCGCGGTGATGGCGGAGACGCCGTCGACGAACTCCCCGTACCAGGACCGGACCGTCGCGGCGTCCACGCCGTCCAGGCCCAGCGCCTCGGCCACCACGGCGACCGCGAGCGGGCCGGCCAGGTCGCCGCGCAGTTCCGCGCGGCCGGCCGGTGCCAGCGCGGTGACCAGCCGGGCGGCCTCGGCCTCGACGAACGCGGTGAAGCGTTCGCGGGTCACGGCGGGGCGGAAGGCGCGGGCGAACGGGTCCCGGTGGCGGGTGTGCTCGCGGCCGTCCAGCGACAGCATGCTGGGGCCCAGCAGCCGGGCGGTGGAGAAGCGCGGGTCGTCCACGGTGAAGGAGGCGGCGTCCCGCATCACCCGGACCGCCAGGTCGTGCGAGGTCACCAGCCAGCACTCCAGCGCGGGCAGCCAGGAGACCGGCTCGTGCGCGCGCAGCCGGGCGAGCAGGGGATGCGGGTCGCGGTCCAGTTCGGCGACGGTCACCGCCGCCCCGTACGGGAACCGCCGGGCGGGCGGCGCGGGCTGTGACGACGGTCGGGAGGGCACCCCGGAAGCCTATCCCAGTTATTGATCTACAATGTAAAGGCGTCGGGCCGGCGCACCCGGCACTCAGGCCGCCGCGGCCCGACGCCGCCACCAGGCGCGGCCCTCCTCCGGCAGCGTGTGGATCGGGTCGTAGTACTCGTACCGCCGCTCCAGCGCGCCGTCGTCGGAGGTCTCGATGCCGGTGCGGTAGTTCTTCGTCCAGTACGAGACGCCGCGCTCGCGGTCGTAGTCGGCGAGCTGGTGCACCCAGCGCTTGCCGACGTAGGGGACGTCGCACACGATCCGCGGGGTGGCGAACCCGGGCAGGTAGCCCATGATCGCGTGCTGGAGCTCCTGGGCCTCCCAGACGGCGAGGCGCCAGTGCTCGCTGGAGGGGATCATGTCGCACATGTAGAGGTAGTAGGGCAGGATCGCGGCCTCGTCGAGCAGCGCGAACGACAGGTCCAGCAGCGCCTCGGGGGTGGCGTTGACGCCGCGCAGCAGCACGCCCTGGTTGCGGACGTCCCGGATGCCGGTGTCGAGCATGGCGCGGGCGGCCCTGGCGACCAGCGGGGTGAGGGACTGGGCGGTGTTGACGTGGGTGTGGATGGCGATCTGGGCGCCGCGTTCGCGGGCCTTGGCGGCCAGGCGTTCCATGCCGGCGCGGACCTCGTCCTGGAGCCAGTGCTGGGGGAGGCCCATGAGCGCCTTGGTGGCCAGGCGGATGTCGCGGATGGTGTCGATGTCGAGCAGGGCGTCGACGAACGATTCCAGGCGGGGCCAGGGCAGGTTGGCCACGTCGCCGCCGGAGACGACGACGTCGCGGACGCCGGGGGTGCGGCGCAGGTAGTCCAGCATGGCGCCGTGCCGGTCGGGCGCCTTGATGGTGAACTTGTGCTTGTCGACGGCGGGGGTGGAGTTGCCGACCAGGTCCATTCGGGTGCAGTGGCCGCAGTATTGGGGGCAGGTGGGCAGGAGTTCGGCCAGGACCTTGGTGGGGTAGCGGTGGGTGAGTCCTTCGACGGCCCACATCTCGGCCTCGTGGAGGGAGTCGCGGGTGGCGTAGGGGTGGGAGGGCCAGTCGGTGCGGCGGTCGCTGTGGACGGGGATCATGTAGCGGCGCACCGGGTCGGCGTAGAAGGCGTCGGTGGAGGAGGTGTCCATGGTGTTGAGCATCTGGGGGGTGACCAGCATGGACATGGTGGCGCGTTCGGCCTGGTCGCGTTCGAGGTCGGCGTAGAAGGACTCGTCGAGCAGGTCGCCCATGACGCGGCGCAGCTGGCGGATGTTCTTGACGCAGTGCGCGCGCTGCCATTGCGCCGACTCCCATTCGGCGCGGGTCACCTCGCGCCAGCCGGGCAGCCGTGTCCAGTCGGGTTCCACCAGCGGCCTGCGGCGGTAGGCGTAGGGCTGCGGGGCGGCGGGGTGGGCGTCCGGGTCGGGACGCAGGGCGGTGGTCATCGTCGACCCCTCCTCGGCGACGGGTGGACCCCGTCGGGCAGATCGCGTAAAAATCTCGTGTACGCCCGACTTTACGGGAAGACTTTCGATTCAACCAATAAGGCCAAGTACATCTTCCGTGACCTGCAGGTGATGGTGACCGGGTGCGCGGAGGAGCGGAGACCGGCGAGGAGCCACCGTATGAGCCGCCGTATGAGCCGCCGTATGAGCCGCCGTATGAGCCGGGAGGCGAGCGTGATCGGGACCGAGGTGGGGCTGCACCGCGTGCTGGAGCCCGAGGGCGTGCTGCCGCAGGCGGCGCTGCGGCTGGATCCCGATCCCCGCATCCGCCCGGACGAGGTGCGGGTGCGGGTGGAGCGCCTCAACCTGGACGCCGCGTCCTACCGGCAACTGCACACCGCGCACGGCGGTGACCCGGACGCGATCCGCCGCGAGGTGCTGGGGATCATCACCTCGCGCGGCAAGATGCACAACCCGGTCACCGGGTCGGGCGGCATGCTGGTCGGCGTCGTGGACGAGGCCGGCCCGCGGTCGCCGCTGGGGCTGAAGGAGGGCGACCGCGTCGCGACGCTGGTGTCGCTGACCCTGACCCCGCTGGCCGTGGACGACGGCCTGGAACGCTGGGACGGGCGGTCCGAGCAGGTTCCCACGTCGGGTCACGCGATCCTGTTCGCCCGGTCGATCGCCGCCGTGCTGCCCGGCGACCTTCCGGTGCCGCTGGCGCTGTCGGTCATGGACGTGTGCGGCGCGCCCGCCCTGACCCGCCGCGTCGTCGGCCAGGCCGCGTCCCGCCTGGGGCGGGGGCCGGTGGTGGCGGTGCTGGGCGCGGCGGGCAAGAGCGGGTCGCTGTCGCTCGCCGCCGCCCGCCGTGCCGGTGCCGGCGCGACGGTGGGGCTGGTGCCGACCGCGGAGGAGGAGCGGAGGCTGGCCGCCACCGGCCTGGCCGACAGGGTGGTGCGGGCGGACGCGCGCGACCCGGTGGCGGTGGCGCGGGCGTTGGGGGAGCCCGCCGACGTGACGGTGGTGTGCGTGGACGTTCCCGGTTGCGAGCACGGCGCGATCCTGGGCACCGCGCCCGGCGGCACCGTGGTGTTCTTCTCGATGGCGACCTCGTTCTCCGCGGCGGCGCTGGGCGCCGAGGGCCTGGCCGCCGACGTGACGATGCTGGTCGGCAACGGCTACGTCCCCGGGCACGCCGAGCTGGCGCTGGACCTGTTGCGGACGGAACCGGGGATTCGCTCGCTGTTCACCGCGCGGGACGAGCGCGATTCGGCACAATGACCCGGGTACGCCTAGAGCAGCGAGGAGACAGGTGATGGCGAGCATCACTCAGGCCCTGCGGGACAAGGACCCCAAGGAGCGGCGGAACCAGATCGTCGACGTCCTGGTGGACGCCTTCTCGCATCTGATGGAGCGCAGCCCGGCCGAGTTCCGGCGCAGGTTCCGCAAGATGGCCTCCGACCCGTTCGCCTTCTACCGGGGCAGCGCCTGCCTGTTCTACGCCGACGTGATCCATGACGAGGACCCGTGGGCCGACGAGCGCACCGGCCGGGTCTGGATCCAGGGCGACCTGCACGCGCAGAACTTCGGCACGTACATGAACGACGACGGGGTGTTCGTCTTCGACGTCAACGACTTCGACGAGGCGTACGTCGGCCATTTCACCTGGGACGTCAAGCGGCTGGTGGCGAGCGTGGCGCTGCTGGCCTGGAGCAAGGCGATCTCCGACTCCGACATCCGCCGGCTGGTGGAGACCTACGTGCGGGCCTACGTCGACCAGGTGCGGCGGTTCGCCGCCGACGGCGGCGACCACGCGTTCGCGCTGACCCTCGACAACGCCGACGGGTACGTGCGTGACGTGCTGATCGCGGCGTTGTCGTCCACGCGCATCGGGCTGCTGGAGGACATGACGCTGGTCGAGCAGCACGAGCGGCGGTTCCGCAACCGCTCGGGCGTGCGCCGCCTGGACGAGGCGGAGCGCGCCAAGGTGGAGCGCGCCTACCACGCCTACCTGGAGACGATCCCGAGGGAGAAGCGGTTCGGCAGCCTCACCTACCAGGTCAAGGACATCGTGGGCGCCTCGGGATTCGGTATCGGGTCGGCGGGATTGTCGGCGTACAACATCCTGGTGGAGGGGCACTCGCAGGCCCTGGAGAACGATGTGATCCTGTCGATGAAGCAGGGGAACGTCGCCGCGCCCAGCCGTGTCGTGGATGACCCGCGCATCCGCGACTACTTCAAGCACCACGGTCACCGCACCGCGGTGTCGCGCCGCGCGTTGCAGGCCAACACCGACCCGTGGCTGGGCTACACCGAGATCGACGGTGTCGGGTACGTGGTGCAGGAGCTGTCGCCCTACGAGGCGGACCTGGACTGGTCGGGGCTGACCGAGCCGGAGGAGATGATGTCGGTCCTGGACGACCTGGGCCGCGCCACCGCCAAGATCCACTGCGTGTCGGACAGCGACTCCGACCACACCCTGGTGGGCTTCCAGGTGGAGGACGCCATCAACTCGGTGATCGGCCCGGACGAGGGTCCGTTCGTGGAGGCGATGGTCTCCTTCGCGCACGAGTACGCCGCGATCGTCCGTGACGACCACCGGCTGTTCGTCGACGCGTTCCGCAACGGCGAGATCCCGGGACTGTAGCGCGCCGGTCCGCGGGCGGCGGGTGCGGTGCCGTGTACCACGCCGCCCGCGGTCACCGGCGCCGCCGGCCGCAGGACGGCCGCAGGAGGCCACAGGACGGGCCGCGCGGCCGGTCAGCGGGCGATCAGCGGGCGAAGGCCAGCGAGGCCGAGGAGCTGATCACGGTGGCCAGGACCACCACGACCAGCGGATTGGCCAGGGGATGGCGGCGCCGCGGCGGTGCCTTGGCCGCGCGTGGCGGTGGCGGCGCCCGTTCCGGTTCGGCGGCGGAGGGCTCGGGCGGCGTGGGACGCCGCGGCGCGGGCTCGGGCACCGGGGCGGTGCGCCGCGCCGGTGCGCCGCGCTCTAGGGGAGCGGCGCGCCGGGGCGGGCTCGCGGCCACCGGCGCGGACGACGGCGGCGGCTCGGGCGGTGCCGCCGGTTCGGGCGGTGCCGGGGGCGGGGGCGGCGGCGCGGGCGGAGGTTCCGGTGGGGGCTCGGGCCGGGGCGGCGGCGGGGTGGGGCAGGCCGATCCGGGGACGGCGACCGTGACGCCCACGTCGGCGAGGCCGTCCAACGACGCCGACACCTCGACGCAGACCGGGACCGGGCGGCGCGGGGAGGCGGTCGCCTCGGAGGCGGGAAGCACCGCCAGGCCCACCGCGAACAGAAGGGCGAGGGGTGCGGCGAGGGACGCGGCGAGGGATGGGGCGCGGCGGGCGGTCACGGGCCCGCCGAGATGCGCTGGATCTCGGTGAGGGCGCCGGTGAAGGCGTCGGGACGCACGGCCAGCCCGCCCGCGAAGGTGTGCGAGATGTCGATGGCCAGGTAGATGCCGATGGCCAGCAGCCCGGCCATCAGCGCCAGCGGCACCGCGGTCATCCCGCGCGGCCGTGCCCCGGCCAGGTAGGGGAAGGCCACCACCAGCAGGCCGGTGACCGCCGTGATGACCAGCAGCGCCGTCGGCGGGCGGACGCGGGCGTCCATCGCGCGCTGGTGGCGTGCGGCGGAGATCGCGCCGATCTGTTCCAGCACCGCGGCGCGGGCGTCGCCGGCGGCCTGGTCGGCGGCGTCGTCGCCGGCGGGGAGCGCGATGACCTGGCGGCGGACCGCGTCCAGCCGGGCCCCGCCGTCGGGGTTGAGCCGGCCCTCGGCCATGTCGCGCCACTCCCGGTCGCGGACGAAGCGGGCGTAGTCGGCCAGGCCCGCGCGGGCGTGCTCGCGCGGGCCCGCGGGCAGCCGCTCGGCCGACCAGTACGCCTCGGTGATCGCCTGCGCCTCGGTGTAGGTGTTGAGCCGCGCGGAGTCGGTGGCGGCCCAGGGGACGACGATCGCGACGGCGAAGGCCAGCAGGAACAGCGCCGACAGCATCGCTCCGGTGTGGGCGGCGGTGGCGCCGCCGGGATCGCCGTCGTCGATGCCGCGGCGGATCAGCCGGCCCGCGGCGAACACCACGGCCATCGCGCAGGCCGCCGCGAGGATGTAGAACACCATGCACCCCTCCAGGACCAGAGACCAGATGAGTGACGCACCGTGACTCTACGCTCGCTAATTGCGATTGGGCATGGCTTGAGCGGTGACGCCCTGCTTGCCGGAACGCTCGCCCGCTTGCGCGGATCTGGATCACGAGAAAGCGGATACGTGTGCAGGGTCTTGCGATTTGGTGGCATTTGTCAGGAAGATCTCGATGGTAGAACGTAGATGAGAGCAGATCTTCACGTACGTGGACGGCGAGGGGAGGCGGCGATGGCGCCGCAGGGGAAACTCGATCTGGATCCGGCGCTGGTGCGCCGGGCCCGGGCGCTGGCGGCGCGGGCGGCCGAGCCGGTCATCGATTTGGCCCGCACGCACACCACGGTGTCGGTGGAACGGGCGCTGCTGAGGATCGCCGGGCTGTCCGGCGCCGACGCCGACGGCAGGCCGTGGGTCAACCATCTCGCCGACGCGGTGCGCGCCCAGACCGGGCTGGAGCACGGAGTCGCGCTGCCGGTGTGGGACGCGCTGCTGCGCGGCCCGTACCCGGATCTCACCGAGCTCGCGCGGGACGCCGCCCGCGGCCGGGCGCGGTTCCGCCTCCCCGAGGGGACCGCCGCCCGCGACGCCCGCGCGGCCGCGCGCGACGCCGCCCGCGCCGGCATCGCCCGCATCGACCGGCGCCGCGCCGAACGCGACCGGATGCTGGCCTCGGTCGGCGACCCGCCCCATCCGTGGATCTACCTGATCGTCGCCACCGGCGACATCCACGAGGACATCCCGCAGGCGCAGGCCGCCGCGCGGGAGGGCGCCGACGTGGTCGCGGTGATCCGCTCCACCGGGCAGTCGCTGCTGGACTTCGTCCCCGAGGGCGCCACCCGCGAGGGCTACGCCGGCACCTACGCCACCCAGGAGAACTTCCGGCTGATGCGCGCCGCGCTCGACGACGTCTCCCGCGAGCTGGGCCGGTACGTGCGGCTCACCAACTACGCCTCGGGGCTGTGCATGCCGGAGATCGCGGCGCTGGCCGGGCTGGAACGCCTGGACATGATGCTCAACGACTGCATGTACGGGATCATCTTCCGCGACATCAACCCCCGCCGCACCTTCATCGACCAGCGCTTCTCCCGGCAGGTCCACGCCCGCGCCGGCATCGTCATCAACACCGGCGAGGACAACTACCTCACCACCGCCGACGCGGTCGAGGCCGCCCACACCGTGATCGTCAGCCAGTTGCTGAACGAGCGGTTCGGGCACGAGGCCGGGCTCACCGACGCCCAGCTCGGGCTCGGCCACGCCTTCGAGATCGACCCGGCGGTGCCCGGGTCGTTCCGGCTGGAGCTGGCGCACGCCCAGCTGGTGCGGGAGCTGTTCCCCGACGCGCCGCTGAAGTACATGCCGCCCACCAAGCACATGACCGGCAACATCTTCGCCGGCTACCTGCTGGACGCCTTCTTCAACCTGGCCGGGGTGATGACCGGGCAGTCCATCATCCTGATCGGGATGATGACCGAGGGCATCCACACGCCGTGGCTGTCGGACCGCGACCTGGCGCTGGAGAACGTCCGCTACGTCCGGGACGCCTGCGCGGGCCTGGCCGAGGACTTCGCGCCCCGCCCCGGCGGCATGATCGCCGAACGCGCCCGGCGGGTGCTGGGCGAGTCGGTGGAGCTGCTGGAACGCGTCGAACGCGACGGCCTGCTCACCGCCATCGCCGACGGCACCTTCGGCGTGACCCGGCGCCCGCCCGACGGCGGCAAGGGACTGGACGGGGTCGTCCCCCGCGCCGAGGGGTACTTCAACCCCGCCATCGAGATCCTGGACACCGAGGACCCGCACGCCGCGCAGGCGGCCGATCAGGAGGTGACGGCATGACCGAGCGGGCACGCACCAAAGCAAGCACCGGAGCAGGCACCGGCGCGAGCACAGGAGCGAGCACCGGTGAAGGCTCCCGTGCCGCGAGCCCGTCCGGGGAGGAGGGCGGGCGGCCCGCCGACGCCCGGCAGGTCATCCGCCCCTACGGCGACACCACCGGGGACGGCATGGTGCAGATGTCGTTCACCCTGCCGGTCCCGGCGGGCAAGCGCGCCGACGCCGCGGCGCTGCAACTGGCCGGGAAGATGGGCCTGGCCCCCTCCAGCGTCGTGCACTCCAAGGCGATGGGCCCCGGCCACACCTTCTTCATCGTGTACGGCAGGTGCGGGCACCTCATCGACTACGCGGGCATCCCCGTCCCGCCCGAGCGCGAGTACCCGCTGCTGACCTCCAGCGAGGTCAACCTGGCCATCCGCGGCGCCCTCAGCCGCCGCCTGGTCGTGGTCGGCGCCTGCATCGGCACCGACGCCCACACCGTGGGCATCGACGCGATCCTCAACGTGAAGGGCTTCGCGGGGGAGAAGGGCCTGGAGTACTACCGGGAGATCCAGGTGGTCAACATGGGCGCCCAGGTCACCGTGGAGGAGCTGGTCGCGCGGGCCAAGGCCGAGGACGCCGACGCCGTCCTGGTGTCGCAGGTGGTGACCCAGCGCAACGCCCACCTGCACAACACCAAGCAGATGGCCGCCGCCTTCCACGCCGAGTACCCGACCGCCGTGGCGCCCGGCATGGGACGGCCCCTGCTGGTGGTGGGCGGGCCCCGCTTCGACACCGTCACCGCCGAGGAACTGGGCGTCGACCGCGTCTTCGGCAAGGGCACCACGCCCGCCGAGGTCGCCAGCTACCTCGTCCACGCCCTGCTGCCCGGCAGGGCCCGCGCCGAAGGGGACGCGTCATGAGCGGCGGCGGCCCGCGGGAGGGGCTCACCGTCACCCACCGGCGCTACATCCCCTACTCGCACGCCCACTACGCCGGGAACCTGGTCGACGGCGCGTACCTGCTGGCGCTGTTCGGGGACGTGGCCACCGAGATGTGCGTCCGCACCGACGGCGACGAAGGGCTGTTCGCCTCCTACTCCGACGTGCAGTTCCGCGCGCCCGTACGGGCCGGGGACGTGCTGGAGGCCACCGCGGTGCTCCAGCGGGCGGGGCGGCGCAGCCGGGTGCTGGCGTTCGAGGCGCGCGTGGTGTGCCGGGGCCGTCCCGACAAGGGCGAGTCGGCCGCCGAGGTGCTCGCCGAGCCGATCGTGGCGGCCACCGCCGTGGGCACCGTCGTGGTGCCCGAACCGCCCGGCCCGTCCTGATCGGCCCGGGCGGCCGGCCCGCGCCGGGTCTGCCCCCGGTAAATACCGCGCATGCGCGGATCATGGCTCTGAGCTGGGGAAACGTGGAATCTCTCCAGAACATGCGGCGGTTGACAAGGCCCGGTACTCCGGTAGTTTGGCTGCAGTCCAGCACAGGACTCACCGATCGGCCTCTCGGGGCGCCACTGGACCGCGCCACGACGGGATCGACGGGGGAGCTCAGCACGGCCCGCCCCTTACCGGCCCGTCCGAACCAGGGGTGGTGACCGGTGGCCGCGCCAGGCGGGGCCGTCCGATCGGGCGGGGGCTTGGACCCGGAAAGGGCCCGGACATCCAGTAGAAAACGGAGCATCGCTCTCACCGCCTGTGGGACGACTCCGGCCCGAGGGATGTCACGGGCCCTTTTCCGTGCCCTTTTCCGTGCCCGCGGACTCTTTCCGTCTCCTTCCCTGCCCCATCCGCCCCTCCGGTGCGCATACCCTGCGTAGCGGCGCCGTACGGCCCCGCGAGCGGACGGTGAGCGGGTGACGGCCCGCTGAGGTCGCGGGTCGCCGTGGGCGCCGTGGGCCGGTAGCGTTCCCGCAAGCGGTTCGGCGGGATGGGACGACCAGGGCCCGCGACGAGGCCGGGAACGGGCCGGGAAGGGCCGAGCGAGGAGCGGAATTGGTGCGGGACATCCTGCCGGAACGACCGCCGGGCACCGGCGAGCCCCACACCGGCGCGGCCGACACCGGCGCGGCCGACACCGGCGCGGCTCCGGCTCCGGCCGCCGCCACCGCGGCGCCCGCGCCGGAACGGCCGGCGCGAGGGTGGCTGCGCCGGGGCGGACGGGCCGGATGGCCGCGCACGCTGCTGGCCGTCGCCGCCGGGCTGGTGCTGTGGCTGGCCTTCCCGCCCGCCGACCTGACCCCGATGGTGTTCCCCGGCGTGGCGCTGCTGACCCTGGCGGCGCACGGCGTGCCCGCCCGCACCGGCGCGTGGCTGGGCCTGGTGGCGGGGCTGGTGTTCTTCGTGCCCGTCCTGGAGGGCCTGGTGGTGATCGGGACGGACGCCTGGCTGCTGCTGGCCGCCGTCCAGGCCCTCTACTTCGTCCCCATGGGCGCGGGCGTGGCACTGGTCACCCGGCTGCCCGCCTGGCCGGTGTGGGTGGCGGCGCTGTGGGTGGCCGAGGAACTGGTGCGCGGGCGGGTCCCGTTCGGCGGGTTCCCCTGGGCGCGGCTGGCCTTCAGCCAGACCGCCACGCCGCTGACGCCGTACGCGTCGCTGGGCGGGGCGCCGCTGGTCTCGTTCGTCACCGCCCTGATCGGCGCGCTGCTGGCCTACGGCACGGTCGCCGTCCTGCGCGCCCGGCACCGGGAGGACGCGGCGGCGCTGACCTGGGCGGCGGTCCTGCGCGCGTCCGCGAGGCCCGTCGCGGTCGCGGTGGCGGCGATGGCCGCGCTGATCGGCGGCGGCCCGGCGATCCCCACCCCGTCGGCGGGACGGCCGGTCACCGTCGCGGTCATCCAGGGCAACGTGCCGCGCCTGGGCATGGACTTCAACGCCCAGCGCAAGGCGGTGCTCGACAACCACGTCCGGGTCACCTACGAGCTGGCCGAGCGGGTGAGGGCGGGCGAGGTCGCGCGTCCCGAACTGGTGGTGTGGCCGGAGAACGCCAGCGACCTGGACCCCTACGCCGAGCCGGACGCCCGCGCCGCCATCGAGGGGGCCGTGCGCGCCGTCGGCGTCCCGGTCCTGGTCGGCGCGCTCACCGACACCCCGGACGGGTCGCAGGTGGAGAACCGCGGGATCGTGTGGGACCCGGTCCGCGGCCCCGGCGACTACTACGTCAAGCGGCACCCGGTGCCGTTCGGCGAGTACCTGCCGTTCCGCGGCGTCCTCACCAAGCTGATCAGCCGGTTCGAGCGGATCCCGCGCGACTTCGCCCACGGCACCCGCGACCCGGTGATGCGGCTGGGCCCGGCCACCATCGGCGACGTGATCTGCTTCGAGGTCGCCTACGACGCCGAGGTCCGCGACGCCGCCGCCGGGGAGCTGGTGGTGGTGCAGACCAACAACGCCACCTACGGCCGGACCAGCCTTCCGCCGCAGCAGATCGCGATGTCCCGGCTGCGCGCGGTCGAGCATGGCCGTACGATCTTGGTTGCCGCGACCAGCGGCATCAGCGCCATCGTGGCCCCGGACGGGCGGATGATCGACAAGTCCGGGGAGTTCGTGCCCGACATCCAGGTGGCCTCCGTCCCGGCGCGCACCACGCGGACGATCGCCGACCGGGCCGGCGCCGTCCCGGAGTGGGCGCTGGCCGCGCTCGGCGCGGGCGCGGCGGCCGTGGCGCTCTGGCTCACCCGCCGCGGAGCGGTCGCCGGCGGTAACGCGTTCACCGGCAGGAAGAACGAGGGGAATTGACGCCGATGGAGATCCCAGCCGATCTCGGCCGGGTGCTCGTGATCATCCCGACCTACAACGAGCGGGACAACATCGAGGGCATCGTCGGCCGGGTGCGCGCGGCGGCGCCGCCGGTGGACGTGCTGATCGTCGATGACGCCAGCCCGGACGGGACGGGGAAGCTGGCCGACGGCCTGGCCGCCG
Organism: Actinomadura sp. SCN-SB; assembly: GCF_043906805.1. Taxonomy (NCBI): domain Bacteria; kingdom Bacillati; phylum Actinomycetota; class Actinomycetes; order Streptosporangiales; family Thermomonosporaceae; genus Actinomadura; species Actinomadura sp. SCN-SB. The sequence goes on from NZ_JBIMPP010000067.1 coordinate 23,063, forward strand.
CCGACGACCATGTCAAGGTGCTGCACCGGACGGGCAAGGAGGGGCTGGGCCCCGCCTACGTCGCCGGTTTCCGCTGGGCGGCCGAGAACGGCTACGACGTCATGGTGGAGATGGACGCCGACGGCTCGCACCAGCCCGAGGAGCTGCCGCGGCTGCTGACGGCGCTGCGCGACGCCGACCTGGTGATCGGCGCCCGCTGGATCCCCGGAGGGAAGGTGGAGAACTGGCCGGTGACGCGGGAGGCGCTGTCGCGCGGCGCCAACACCTACGCCCGGCTGCTGCTGGGCATGCCCCTGCACGACGCCACCGGCGGGTTCCGCGCGTTCCGCGCCGCCACGCTGGAGAAGATCGGGCTGGAGGGCGTGGACTCGCGCGGCTACTGCTTCCAGATCGACCTGGCGCTGCGCGCGCTGCGCGAGGGCCTGCGGGTGGTGGAGGTCCCGATCACCTTCGTGGACCGGGTGCACGGGACGAGCAAGATGAGCGGGGACGTGTTCGCCGAGGCGGCCTGGCGGGTGACCCGCTGGGGCGTGGAGAACCGGCTGGGCCGCCTGCGCGGCCGCCGCTGACCCGCGCCGGCACGGCCCCCTGGCGGCGGCAGAGCCTGCGGCAGGGGCGGCGCGGAGGGCCGGTCCCGGCCGGAAACGTTCGCGTCCGTCCCGGCGTTGACCAGGACAGAGGCCCCGCGCCCGGGCCGTCCGTATCGCCGACCCGTCCATCCGTCCCCGCGAACCCCGAGTTGGAGCCATGACGGCACTCGTAACGCTGCTGGTGATGCTGCTGGTCCCCGTCCTGGAGATCCTGGTGATCGTCCAGCTGGCGGGGCTGATCGGCGGCTGGTGGACGATGGCGGCGCTGGTGGCCACCAGCGTGCTGGGCGGCTGGATCGTGCGGCGCGAGGGGCGGCGGGCCTGGCGGGCGCTGGAGAAGGCGCTGCGGCGCGGGACGCCGCCCGACCGGGAGCTGTCGGGCACCGCCCTGGTGCTGGCCGGTGGGCTGCTGCTGGTGGCGCCCGGGTTCCTCACCGACGTGGCCGGGCTGCTGCTGGTGCTGCCGTTCACCCGCCCGGTGATGCGCAGGCTGCTGACCGCCTACGGGGCGCGGCGGCTGCGGGCCGCCGAGGCGCGCGGCGCGGTGTTCCCGCCGGGGATGGGCGGTCAGGCGTTCGGCCGGTACGGCGGCCCGTTCGGCGCCGCCGGGGACGGCGCGGCCGGGCGGCCCGAGGGCCGGGTGGTGCAGGGCGAGGTCATCGAGGACGAGGCCGTCGGGGGCGACGTGATCGAGGGCGAGATCGTCAAGGACGACGACCGCCGTGGCCGGCGCCCGTAGCGCCGTGCGGTGGTGCCGGACATGGTTGAGCCCGTGCCGCCGGGGGGATGGGGGCACGGGCTCAACGTCGTCGCGAAACGCCGTCACGAACCCGCCGGGAGGCGGATCCGGGCCTGTCAGGCGGTCTTGCGGCGGCCGGCGCGCAGGATCTCCAGGCGCTCGGCCAGGACCTCCTCCAGGTCCTCCACGGTGCGGCGCTCCATCAGCATGTCCCAGTGGGTACGCGGCGGCTTGCCCTTCTTGGCCTGCGGCAGCTCACCGTCGACCCGAAGGGCGGTCGCGCCGCAGTTACGGCATTCCCAGGTCATCGGCACCTCGGCCTCGGCCGCGAGCGTCACGGTGAACCGGTGGCCCTTGGTGCAGGTGTAGTCGACCTCCTGGCGGGGGGCCAGATCGGTGTTGCGATCGTTCTCGTAGCTCGTCGCTCCGAGACGGGTGCCGCGAAGTGCGCGCTCGGCCATCGTCACGTGCCTCCCAGACGGCTTGCATTCTCGCCTTGCCCAACGCTGGATACCGTCACAAGATTCCCCGAACGTACGGCGTTCAACCGCACGGCCGCACAGGTGGCAGATCAACGGGAGACCCGATGGTCTCCGCCTTCGGGCACCGCGGGGGCGGCTGCTGCTGTACGACCGCAACCGGGTGGTCGTCCGGCAGTCGCCCAAGGCGGGCGCGGGTGAAGCCGGAGACGGCGATCACCCTGTACAGCAAGAGGATCGGGGAGTAGGCCCGCCGCGGCCACGGGTCCTCTCCGGCGCTGATCAGCCGCGCTTGGTGAGGACCTCGTCGATCAGCCCGTACTCCTTGGCCTCCTCGGCGGTGAAGTAGCGTTCGCGGTCCAGGTCGCGGCGGATGCCGGCGGGGTCCCGTCCGGTGGCCTCGGCCAGGATCAGCGCCATCTGCTCGCGGAGCCGCAGGATCTCGCGCGCGGCGATCTCCATGTCGCTGGACTGCCCGCGGATCGCGCCCTCCACGGCGGGCTCGTGCAGCAGGATCCGGGAGTGGACGAGCGCCGCCCGCCGTCCTCTGGTGCCGCCGGCCAGCAGGATCGCGGCGGCGGAGGCGGCCTGCCCGATGCAGGTGGTCTCGATCTCCGGCTTGATGTACTGCATGGTGTCGTGGATCGCCAGCATCGCCGTCAGCGACCCTCCGGGCGAGTTGATGTAGAGGCTGACGGGACGGTCGGGGTCCATGCCCTCCAGCGCCAGCAGCTGGGCGGTGACGTCGTTGGCGGCGGTGTCGTCGACCTGTGTGCCCAGGAAGACGATGCGGTCCTCGAACAGCTTGTTGTAGGGCGTCATCTCCTTGGTGCCCCAGGAGGTGCGCTCCACGAACGACGGCATCACGTACCGGGCGCGGGGCGGCTCCGGCCCGGCGGCGCCGCCCCGTACGCCGTGCGGCGCGGCCCTCACGACCCCACCCGGTCGGTGGTGTCGATGACGTGGTCGACCAGGCCGTAGTCCCTGGCCTCCTCGGCGGTGAACCAGCGGTCCCGGTCGGAGTCGGCCTGGATCTCGGCGAGGCTGCGGCCGGTGTGGAAGGCGTGCCGCTCGGCCAGGATCGTCTTGAGGTAGAGGGACTGCTCGGCCTGGATCTTGATGTCGGAGGCGGTGCCGCCGATGCCGCCGTGCGGCTGGTGCATCATCACCCGGGCGTGCCGCAGGGCGTACCGCTTGCCGGGGGCGCCGGCGCATAGCAGCGTCTGCCCCATGGACGCGGCCATGCCCATCGCGACGGTGGAGACGTCGTTGGGGACGAACTGCATCATGTCGTAGATCGCCATCCCGGCGTCCACGACGCCGCCGGGGGAGTTGATGTACAGGGTGATGTCGCGCCGTTCGTCCTGGGCGGCCAGCAGGAGCAGCTGGGCGCACACCCGGTTGGCGAGCCGGTCGTCGATCTCCTGCCCCAGGAAGATGATCCGCTGGTCCAGGAGCCGCTGGAACAGCGCCTCGCTCGCCGGATGCTCGGGCGCCTCCACCGACGCCAGGGTCCGCCCGATGTAGGTCTCGGGCCGCGCCGCCCCGATCCCGCCGGGCTGCGTCCCGCCGGGCTCGCGTTCTTCCCGCATGGTGCCTCCGTCCATGGCCTTGCGATGACCCACAGAAATGATCTGTACGTTTCGTACGTTCTGTACGTTACGGACTGTACAGTCGCGCGCGGGAAGGGCCAAGGGGAGTTCGCCGTAAGATGAACAGCGTGGAGAAAGCGGTGACGGAGGCGCGCAAGGAGTTCGCCGACCTGGTGAACCGGGTGGCCTACACCGGCGAGCGCGTCGCGCTGACCCGGCGCGGCAAGGTCATGGCCGCGCTGGTGTCCGCGGAGGATCTGGAGCTGCTGGAGAGCCTGCGGTCGGGGCGGCTCGGCCTCGTCCAGCCCGGTGTGAGCGGGCAGGTGGACGAGCGGCCCGCGCCGCAGCCCGCTCCTCCGGCGCAGCCGGCTCCGCTGCGCATCGCCGCCGAGTACCGGCCGCCGGGGCCGGGCCCGCAGCGGCCGCCGGGGCCGGGCCCGCAGCGGCCGCCGGGGTTCGGCCGCTAGCGCGGGTCAGCGGTCGGCGTCGACGGTGACCGACCGGCCGGGACGCGGCCACAGGCCGCGGGCGGTGAGCACGTCCCGCAGCGTGAGCAGGTCGTCGGTCATGATGCCGTCGATGCCCAGGTCCAGCAGGCGTTCCATCTCGTCGCGCCGGTTGACGGTCCAGGCGTGCACCTGCAGGCCCAGCGTGTGCGCCTGGGCGATGAACGACTTGGTGACGAACGGCAGCCGTCCCAGGCCGTAGGGGACCTGGGCGCAGGCGACGCCGGTGGAGGCCAGCCGCACCAGCTTGGCGGTGGGGCCGCCGTAGGACTTGGCGCGCAGGGCCATCACGCCGCGGGGGCCCAGCGCCATGCACACCTGCTGATCGGTGAACAGCGGCAGGCGCGCCCGCATCTGCGCCAGGCGGCGCGTGGAGAACGAGGTGATGCACACCCGGTTCCACGCCTTGGTGCGGTGCAGCACCTGGGCGAGGGGGCCGATGACGGGCGCGTCCTTCAGGTCGATGTTGACGCGGGCCTCCGGGAAGGAGCCCAGCACGTCCTCCAGGCGGGGGATCGGCTCGGTGCCGCCGATGCGGGCCCGGGCGACCTGCGCGTAGGGCAGCCTGGCGATCGTGCCGGTGCTGTCGGTGACGCGGTCGAGGGTGCGGTCGTGGAAGGCGACCACGACGCCGTCGGCGGTGGCGTGGGCGTCGGTCTCCAGGTAGCGGTAGCCCAGGTCGATGGCGCGCTGGAAGGCGGCCATGGAGTTCTCGGGGGAGTCTCCGGCGCCGCCGCGGTGCGCGAACGGGATGGGGCCGGGATGGTCCAGGAATTCGAAGGTGCTGGGCACTCACCCGATTATGGCGGGTGGCGGCGCGCCGGGCGATCCGGCGTGCCGGATCCCTCCTGAACCGGTCCGTACCTTACAACGTCAAGGCGCGGGGAGGGTGTTACGGTCGCTTCTTCCACGGAAACGAGTGAAGGCTGATGCGACCATGAGCGATCCCGCGGAGTACCGCGCCACCTTCGAGCTGGTGGACGCCGACGGCGACGGCTACATCTCCACGGCCGAGCTGAGGAACGTGATGAGGGCGCTGGGGCGGGAGATCACCGAGACCCGGGCCGTGGAGGTGATGGTGGACGCCGACCGCAACCGGGACGGGCGGATCTCCCTGGAGGAGTTCGCGGAGCTGATGGCGACCGCCGAGACCTGACGGGCACCGGCCCCGCGGCTGCGGGAACCGGACGGCCGGGGGGCGGGGACGCGGTGGTCAGGTGGCCCATTCGCGGCGGCGCGCCTCGGCCAGGGCGATGGCGGTGGCGATGGCGACGTTGAGGGATCCGACGCGGCCGATCTGGGGGATGTAGGCGACGGCGTCGGCCTCCGCGAGCAGGGCGGGGGAGCAGCCGTGGTCCTCGCCGCCGACGGCCAGGCAGACGTCGCCGTCCAGTGGCGCCTGGTGCAGGGGGACGGCGTCGCCGGTGAGCTCGACGGCCACCAGCCGCAGCCCTTCGGCGCGGATCGCGGCGGCGGCCTTGGCGGGGGTGCCGGCGTGTTCCCAGGGGACGAGGCGTTCGGTGCCGAGGGCGGTCTTGGCGGCGTTGCGGTGGGTGGGGTCGATGGCGTTGCCGGCCAGCCAGAGGCGTTCGACGCCGAAGACGGCGGCGGTGCGGATGATCGTGCCCATGTTGAAGGGCTGGGTGACCGATTCCACCAGCAGTCCCAGGCGTGCCTCGGTGCGCCTGCGCCAGTCGCGGTTGAGGCGTTTGACGTCGGTGGGGCGCAGCTGCCTGCGAGCCTGCTGCTCTTTGGGGGTGCCGGTCATGGGGTCGCGGTTCCGTGTCCGTCGGGTCGGGGCTGGTCGGGTAGAGGTTGGTCGGGTAGAGGTTGGTCGGGTGGGGTGGCGGGCGCGGTGACGGCCAGGACGCGGTAGGCCGAGCGGGACGCCAGGCGGGTGGTGGGCAGGCCCTGGTCGTTGAGCCAGCGGTGCAGGGAGTCCGAGCCCAGGTGTTTCTGGACGACCAGGTGGGCGGTGCCGCCGGGGGTGAGGCGGGGGAGCCAGGCCAGCAGCAGGTCGTGCAGGGCGGTCTTGCCGATGCGGATGGGCGGGTTGGACCAGATCGCGGCGAAGCGCAGGCCGGGGTCGATCGTGTCCGGCAGGCTGAACCTTACATTGTCAAGGCCGGCGGTTGTGGCGTTGCCCCTGGCCAGGTCGAGGGCGCGTTCGTTGACATCCACCCCGTACACGCTCGCCTGCGGCGAGCGTCGCGCCATGGTGAGCGCGATCGGGCCGTATCCGCAGCCGAGGTCGAGGAGGTCGCCGGTGGGCGGGGGAGGGGGGACGGTCTCCAGGAGGATGCGGGTGCCGGGGTCGACGCGGTCGGGTGAGAACATGCCGGCGTCGGTTTCCAGGCGCAGGTGCAGGTCGGGCAGGACCAGGTCGATGGTGCGGCGGCGCCCGGCGGCCGTGGGCCGCCCGGTGAAGTAGTGTTCCCCCACGTTGGCCGACGGTATCGCGGCTAGGGCAGGCGGGCGAACCAGAACAGGGAGGTGCCGCCCGCGGCGAGGGCGAGGAGCAGGGCGATGCCGGTGAAGCGGGCGGCGACGTCGCGGTGTTCGGTCTTGAAGCCCAGTGAGGTGCCGATGCTGTCGTAGACCTCCGACAGTTCGCTGCCGTCGGCGGCCTCGTAGGCTTTGCCGCCGGCGCCTTGGGCGAGGCCGCGGAGGGTTTCCTTGTTGACCGAGACGCTGGTGGTCTCGCCTTCGATGTCGACGGTGCCGTAGGGGGTGCCGAAGGCGATGGTGGAGACGGGGACCTGGGCGGCGCGGCTGGCGTCGATGGCTTCGGGGACCGAGCGTCCGGTGGTGTTGTCTCCGTCGGAGAGCAGGACGATGTGGGCGGGTGGCGGGTCCTGGGACGCCTGGGCGTCGAAGGAGCGGACGGCTTGCAGGGAGGTGAAGACGGCTTCGCCGATGGCGGTGCGTTTGGCGAGGACGAGCTGGTCGATGGAGGCGATGGCGGACTGGCGGTCGGTGGTGGGGGAGGCGACGAGGTTGGCGGAGCCGGCGAAGGCGACGACGCCGACGTTGAAGCGGGCGGGCAGGTCGCGGATGAACTTCTTGGCGGCGTCCTTGGCGGCTTGGAAGCGGTCGGGTGGGACGTCCTTGGCCATCATGGACAGGGAGACGTCGACGGCGACGATGATGGTGGCGCGGTCGCGGGGGACTTTGACGCTGGTGGCGGGCCGGGCGAAGCCGATCATGAGGATGAGGAGCATGGCCAGGAACAGTCCGGCGGCCACGTGGCGGCGCCAGCCGGGTCGCCGGGGGGCGACCCGGGAGAGCAGGGCGAGGTTGGTGAAGCGCACGGCGTAGTTGCGGCGGCGCATCTGGAGCAGGACGTAGGCGCCGATGATCAGTGGCAGGAGGGTGAGCAGCCAGAGCCGTTCGGGTGACAGGAACGTCATGGGCTCCTCCTCGGGCGCGGCCCCGGGTGGTGCTGTGCCGGGGCGCTGGGGCGGGCGCTCATGGGCGTGCTCCGGATCTGCCGAGGGCGCGTCCGGCGGCGCGGCGCTGGCGAAGGGTGAAGCGAGCGACGTCGGCGACCCAGTCGCGGTCGGTGCGCAGGACCAGGTGGTGGGCGCCGCAGCGGCGCAGGGCGGTGCGGGTGCGGTCGCGTTGGGCGGCGGCGGCCGCGGCGTAGCGTTCGCGGACGCGGCGGGACAGGACGATCTCGTGGACGGTGCCGGTTTCGGGGTCGGTCATCTCGACCAGGCCGATGTCGGGGAGGTCGAGTTCGCGGGGGTCGATGATCTCGACGGCGAGGACCTGGTGGCGGGCGGCGAGGCGGCGTAGGGGTTTCTCCCAGGGCGGGGGGCCGTGGGGGGTGTCGGCGGTGTGGGGGTCGCCGGTGGGTGGGAGGAAGTCGGAGATGACGACGCGCAGGCCGCGGCGGGTCTGGCCGCGGTCGAGTGAGGTGATGGCGGCGGCGAGGTCGGGGGCGGGCCTGACGCCGGGGTGGGACGCGGTGGCGGGGTGGCGGGTGCGGCGGGGGGTGGGGTCGTCGTCGCCGGTGGGGGTGTTCAGGACGGCTTCGAGCAGGGCGTACAGGGCGGCCTTGCCGGTGCGGGCGGGCCAGCGGCCCAGGCCGGTGGGGTGCAGGAGGTAGGCGCCGACGCGGTCGCCGAGGCGGACGGTGAGGAAGCCGACGGCGGCGAGGGCGGCGGCGGCCAGGTCGCGTTTGATCACGGTGCCGGTGCCGAAGTCCATGCTGGGGGTGAGGTCCATGAGGGCCCATGCCTCCAGCTCGTGGTCGGCGATGAGGTCGCGGACGTGGGGGGTGGTGGTGCGGGCGGTGACGGCCCAGTCCATGTGGCGGACGTCGTCCTCGCCGGGCTGGTAGAGGCGGGCTTCGGCGAGTTCGGTGCCGGGGCCGGGGAGGAGGCCGAGGTGCTCGCCGTTGAGGAGTCCTTCGAGTTTGCGGGTGACGGCCAGTTCCAGGCGGCGCAGGGTGCGTTCGGGGGCGAGGGCGGCGGTGCGGGCGCGGCGTGCGCTCGCCGTCGCGCCGCCGGGGGCACCGGTGGCGTCGTGGTGCGGCCGGGGTGCGCCGGTGGTCACTGGGCGGTCACCGTGCCGTGGTTCCAGACGACGCGGGGCGGGGGGACGGCGGCCAGGATCTGGGCGACGACGTCGGCGGTCTCGACGCCGTCGGCGAGGGCGTCGAAGGTGAGGACGATGCGGTGGGACATGACGTCGCGGGCGACGGCGCGTACGTCGTCGGGCAGGACGTAGTCGCGGCCGTTGACCAGGGCCAGGGCGCGGGCGCAGGCGACCAGGCCGAGGGTGGCGCGGGGGCTGGCGCCGATCTCGATGACCTGGCGCAGGTCGGGCAGGCGGTACTGGTCGGGTTCGCGGGTGGCCATGACGAGCCGGACGATGTAGTCGGCGATCAGTTCGTGGACGGAGACCTCTTCGGCGGCGCGCTGGAGGCCGATGAGGCGTTCGGGGTCCAGGATGCGGTCGGCCTCGGGTGGGTCGACGCTCATGCGCTGGAGGATCTGGAGTTCTTCGTGGGCGCCGGGGTAGCGGACGTCGATCTTCATCAGGAAGCGGTCGCGCTGGGCTTCGGGGAGGGGGTAGACGCCTTCGGATTCGATGGGGTTCTGGGTGGCCAGGACGATGAAGGGGTTGGGGACGGGGTAGGTGTTGCCGCCCAGGGAGACCTGGCGTTCGGCCATGACCTCCAGGAGGGCGGACTGGACCTTGGCGGGGGCGCGGTTGATCTCGTCGGCGAGGACGAAGTTGACGAAGATCGGGCCGAGTTCGACGTCGAACTGCTCGGTGGAGGGGTGGTAGATGCGGGTGCCGACGATGTCGGAGGGCACCAGGTCGGGGGTGAACTGGAGGCGGGCGAAGGTGCCGCCGACGACCTGGGCGAGGGTGCCCACGGCGAGGGTCTTGGCGACGCCGGGGACGCCTTCGATGAGGCAGTGGCCGCGGGCGAGCAGCGCGACGACCATGCGCTCGACCATGTGTTCCTGGCCGACGATGACCTTTTTGACCTCGGCGACCGTGTGCTGCAGGAGCGCGGCGGCCTGGTCGATGTCCTGCGCTGCGACGGTCATCTCCCCGTCCTTCACTGTTCTCACCGTTTCGCGCTGTCCGTGCGGGTGCCGGTGGCGCATTCCGACCTTACGCGATCACATGTACCCATTGGCGGCGGATGGCTCCCACGGGGGGTGCGGGTGGGCGGCGTGGTCCGTGCCGTGCCTGGTGCCGGGGGTGGGTGGTGGGTATCGGTGCTGGTGGCCGGTGTGGCATGGGCTGTGGGCGTGCCGGGGGTCAGCCTGCCATCGGTGGCTGTAAGAACGCTGTAAAAGGGGCGGTGGCAGGGTTTTACCTCGGGTGGGCGGTTGTAGTCTGGCGGCCATGTCCAGGCCGTTGCCTCCGGGTGATCCCGTACAGGTGGGGCCGTACCGGTTGGAGGCGCGGCTGTCGGAGACCCAGGCGGGGATCGTGTACCTGGGGGTGGACGAGGCGGGGCGGCGCGCGAGCGTGGCGGTGCTGAACCGGGGCGCGGCCGGGGACGCGGCGGCGCGGGACCGGTTCCGCGCGGCGATCGCGTCGTCGCTGCCGGGTCCGGGGCGGCCTGGGGGGGACGGGGACGCGGCTCCGGTGGTGGCGGCGCAGCCGGAGGGCCCGGCGCCGTGGGTGGCGACGTCCTATGACGGTGAGCGGTCGGGCCGGGTGGGGGCGGAGCGGTTCCTGGCGCCGGTGATGCTGGAGGGCGGGGTCGGCGGCCGGCGGTGGGCGGTGTGGCGCGGGCCGCGGTTCCAGCCGTACTGGCTGGGGTCGGGTGAGCCGGCGTTGGAGCGCCCGCCGGTTCCCGAGCCGGTCGGGGCGCCGCCGGAGCGTGCCGAGCGGGGCCTGGTGGGGGCGCTGCTGACGTTGGCGGCGATTCTGGCGTTGCTGGTGTTGCTGATGCTGTTGCTGTTCGCGTGTCAGCCGAAGGTGAGCCAGCCGCCGCCGCAGCCGCCCGATCCGCCGTCGCAGTCGCCGTCTCCGGCGCCGACGCCTTCGAGCGGGGAGCCGTCGCCGCCGCCGCGGCCGTCGCCGACGGAGGCGCCGACGGGTTCGCCGGGGCCGCGGCCGACCGATGGGGAGGAGCCGGGTGAGCCGGATCCGGTGAACCGCCCGGCCCGGTAACGCGGATGCGGGGGTATGCCCGGAAATTGGGGGAGACGGGCGGCGCCGGCTCTGGGAGGATGGCCGGGTGCTGGAGAATCTGGTCGCCTTTGTCGGGGCCGCGGTCCTGATCGCGCTGGTGCCGGGGCCGAGCACGGTGGTGATCATGCGGTCGTCGATGCGGTCGGGCCGCCGCGCGGGGCTGGCCACCGTCCTGGGGAACGAGACCGGGGTGGTGCTGTGGGGGGTGTCGGCGGCGCTGGGCCTGTCGGCGCTGCTGGCGGCGTCGCGGGTGGCCTATGACGGGATGCGGGTCGCGGGCGCGGTGGTGCTGGTGTACTTCGGGGCCAGGGCGCTGTGGCAGGCCCGCCGCGGCGGCCTCGTGGACGGCATCGAGGTGGTGGAGGGCGGTGGCGGGGTGCGGCTGGGCCGCTGCTACCGGCTCGGGTTGATCACCAATGCCGCGAACCCGAAGGCGGGGGTGTTCGCGGTGTCGTTCCTGCCGCAGTTCGTGCCCGAGGGCGCGCCCGTGCTGCCGGTGCTGGTGGCCTTGTCGGTGTTGTGGGTGGTGATCGACCTGCTCTGGTACCTGGTGGTGGTGTGGGCGGTGGACGCGGCGCGGCGCACGTTCGCCCGTCCGGGGGTGCGGCGCCGCCTGGAGCAGGTGTCGGGCGTGGTCCTGGTCGGGCTGGGTGTGCGGCTGGCCGCCGAGACCCGCTGACCGCGTGGGAGGACGCTGACCGCGAGCGGCGGAGGTGAGGGTGATGCGGTGCCCGCAGTGCGGTGCTGACACCGGGACGGACGCGCAGCCGTGCCCGCGCTGCGGCGCCACCCCGCTCCCCGCCGAGCCCGCCGGCCCGGCCGCGGCGGGGCCGGAGCGGGAGGCGGCGGACGACCCGACGCTGGTGGAGACGCGGTTCGCCGACATCCCGCCCGCGGAGGAGACCTTCGCCGCGCCCGGCGTGCGGGTGCGGCCGCGCAGGCGGGGGCCGTCGGCGTACGCGGGCTGGCTGGTGGCGGGGGCGTTCGCGCTGGCGCTGGCCTCGGTCCTGATCGTGCTGTGGCCCTCCGACCGTGCCCGGCAGGGCGCGTCCACCGGCGGGAGCGCCCCGCAGCAGCAGACCGCGCCGCAGGGGACGGCGGGTGAGGCGTCGCCGGCCGTCTCGGGCACGGGCGTGGGGCCGGAGGTGGGCCGGGAGCGGTTCTTCGTGGACACCTTCGCCGCGGCCGAGGGGTACGAGCAGCCCGCGGCGTCCGGTGCCCCGGTCGGTGAGCTGCGCAGGGGCAGGCACTATGTGTTCTGCAAGCGGTGGGGGCAGCGGAGGGAACGCAACGGCGGTGAGGACTTCAACCACTGGTGGCTGCTGACCGATCTGGACGAGGTGTACGCGAGCGGGGGCGCGTCGCGCGCGTGGGTGCCCGCGCTGTACCTGACGCATTGGGGCAACGACGAGGCCAAGGACAACGCGGGCCGGGACATCCCGGTCTGCCCGCGCTGAGCCGTACCGCCGGTGGCGGCGGGGTGGGTGCTCTAGCGTGGCGGGCATGAGTACGCTGGGCGAGCCGGCGGCGGTCGCGGGCGGGCGGGAGCGGGTGGCCGCGGCGGCAGGTGCCGCGCAACGCCCGCCTGTGCCTGGACATGCTGCGCGCCGAGCTCACCGCCTTCTGACCTCCGCGATCAGGGGTGCCCCGGCGGTCGTGGCGGGCCGTGGTCAGGTGGGGCCGTGGTCTTCGGCGGGGACGGGCCCGGTCCGGGTCCAGTCGAAGGAGCGTTCGACGGCGCGTTTCCAGTTGTGGTATTCGGCGGCGCGGCGGGCGGGGTCCATGGCGGGGACCCAGCGGGCGGCGCGGTGCCAGTTGCGGCGCAGCCCTTCCAGGTCGGCCCAGTATCCGACGGCCAGCCCGGCGGCGTAGGCGGCGCCCAGCGACACGGTCTCCACCACCATGGGCCGGACGACGGGGACGTTGAGGACGTCGGCGACGCATTGCATGAGCAGGTTGTCGGCGGTCATGCCGCCGTCGGACTTGAGTTCGCGCAGGGCCAGGCCGGAGTCGCGGTTCATCGCGTCCACCACCTCGCGGGTCTGCCAGGCGGTGGCCTCCAGGACGGCGCGGGCCAGGTGCCCTTTGGTGATGTAGGAGGTCAGGCCGACGATGACGCCGCGGGCCTCGGCGCGCCAGTGGGGGGCGAACAGGCCGGAGAAGGCGGGGACGATGTAGCAGCCGCCGTTGTCGTCGACGGTGCGGGCCAGCGTCTCGATCTCGGGGGCGGTGGTGATGAGGCCGAGGCCGTCGCGGAACCACTGCACCAGCGCGCCGGTGATGGCGATGGACCCTTCCAGCGCGTAGACGGCGGGCTCGTCGCCGATCTTGTAGCCGACGGTGGTGAGCAGGCCGTTGGCCGAGCGGATCGGTTCCTTGCCGGTGTTCATCAGCAGGAACCCGCCGGTGCCGTAGGTGCATTTGGTCTCGCCGGGGCTGTAGCAGGTCTGGCCGAACAGGGCGGCCTGCTGGTCGCCGAGGGCGGCGCCGATCCGCACGCCGGGGAACACGCGGCGGGCGGTGCCGTAGATCTCGGTGGAGGAGCGGATCTCCGGGAGCATGGCGCGGGGGACGCCGAAGAAGGCCAGCAGGTCGTCGTCCCAGGACAGGGTGGCCAGGTCCATCAGGAGGGTGCGGCCGGCGTTGGTGACGTCGGTGACGTGGACGCCGCCGTCGGTGCCGCCGGTCAGGTTCCAGATCAGCCAGCTTTCCATGGTGCCGAACAGCACTTCGCCGCGTTCGGCGCGTTCGCGCAGGCCGGGGGTGTGGTCGAGCATCCAGGCGATGCGGGGCGCGGAGAAGTAGGTGGCCAGGGGCAGGCCGGTGCGTTCGGGGACCAGGGCGTCGGTGCGGGTGTCCTGCCACACCACGGCGCGGCCGACGGGCAGGCCGGTGACGCGGTCCCACAGGACGGTGGTCTCGCGCTGGTTGGCGATGCCGGCGGCGGCGACCTGCCCGGGGGTGACGCCGGCCTGGGCGAGGGCCTCGGGGGCGATGCGTTCCAGGTTGCGCCAGATCTCCAGGGCGTCGTGCTCGACCCAGCCGGGTTTGGGGAAGTGCTGGCGGTGCTCGCGCTGGGCGACCGACACCAGCCGGCCGCTGTGGTCGAACAGGATGCACCGGGTGGAGGTGGTGCCCTGGTCGATCGACATCACGTACCGCTCGGTCATGCCGCCCCCGCCCGGGGGGTGTTACCAGCGGGAGGCGCCCAGGTCACGGGACACGGCGCGGGAGGCGTCGCGGACGTAGGCGACCAGGCCGGGGTCGGGGACGCGGCGGGCGGCGCCGCCGGCGGAGGGGCCGGCGGAGGGGTCGGTGCGGCAGATGCGCTCGACGGCGCCGGACACGCCGATGGCGCCGACGACCAGGCCGCCGTGGCCGCGGATGGGCGCGGCGATGGACGCCTCGCCCAGCGCCATCTCCTCGATCTCGGCGGCCCAGCCCTGTTCGCGGACGCGGGTAAGGGAACGGGCCAGGGCGCGGTGGTCGGTGATGGTGCGGCGGCAGTACGCCTCCAGCTCGGTGCCGCGGATGCTGGCGGCGGCGTTGACGTCGTGGGCGAGCAGGGCCTTGCCCAGGGCGCTGGCGTGCAGGGGCAGCAGCGTGCCGATGTCCATGGCCTGCAGCGAGTCGTCGGGGCGGAACACGTGGTGGACGACCAGGACCTTGCCGTCCAGCAGGGTGCCGATGCGGACGGCCTCGCCGCTGCGGGCGGCCAGCGCGTCGGCCCAGTTGATGGCGCGGGAGCGCAGCTCGTTGACGTCCAGGTAGCTGGTGCCCAGGTGCAGCAGGGCGGCGCCGAGCTGGTATTTGCCGGTGGCCTCGTCCTGCTCGACGAATCCGACGCGTACCAGGGTGCGCAGGATGCCGTGGACGGTGCCGCGCGCCAGTCCCAGGGAGGCGGCCAGCTCGCCGACGCCCAGGCGGCCGGAGCTGGCCGCCAGCAGCCGGAGGATGGCCGCGGCCCGCTCGATCGACTGCACCGGTCCCGGCATGGGCCCGATCCTATGTTTCCCGGAAGGGTGCCGACAATGTCGGCGCCCGCCGTCATTGCCGGGGGAACCGGGCGGGCCAGCCCGTTCCCTGTGATCTGGGGCATATCCGGGAGGGTAATGTGCGCGCCGCCGCAGCGAAAGTGTTCGACATTGTCGGCAGATGTCCGTTGACCGGTGGTATGTCCCGGCTTAGCGTCCTCGGCAGCCGAAGGGCCGTCTCGTCCCGCCGATGAGGGGCCCGCAGGCCACGGACGCCCGCGGGGCCCGCTCCCCACACCCCGCACCGCACGGCACCGCATCGGATCGCATCCGTACCGGCGCCGGGGTCCACCCACCGGCACGGCGGGTCCCGCGGGCGCCCTCCCACCCCCGCTTCGCCAAGGGAGGCACGGTTGTGACCGAGAAGAGCAGCATGGACGGGGCCGGCGGCGCCCCGCCGGAGACGGCCGCGATCCCCGGCGGGGCGCTGGGCGCCGTGCTGGCCGAGTTCGCCGGGACGATGATCCTCATCCTGTTCGGCGTCGGCGTCGTCGCGCAGGTCGCCGGCGCGGAGATCGGCGACCACGACAGCATCGCCTGGGCCTGGGGGCTGGGCGTCACGCTCGGCGTGTACGTGGCGGCGCGGGCCAGCGGCGCGCACCTCAACCCCGCGGTGACGGTCGCGCTCGCGGTGTTCCGCGAGTTCCCCTGGCGCCGTGTCGCGCCCTACGCGCTGGCGCAGACCGCGGGGGCGTTCGTGGCGGCGCTGATCGTGCGGTGGAACTACTCCGAGGTGCTCGGCGCCGTCGACCCCGGCCACACCATCAAGACCCAGGGCGTGTTCTCCACCCTGCCCGGCAACGGGACCCTGCCGGTGTCGTCGCTGGGCGCGCTGCGCGACCAGATCATCGGCACCGCGATCCTGCTGTTCCTGGTGCTGGCGATCACCGACGCCCGCAACGACGGCCCGCTGGCCAACCTGGCGCCGTTCGTCATCGGCCTGGTCGTCGTCGCGATCGGGATGGCGTGGGGCACCGACGCCGGGTACGCGATCAACCCCGCCCGCGACTTCGGTCCGCGCCTGGCCTCGTTCCTGACCGGGTACGGCGGCGCGTGGCGCGACCAGTACGGCGACCTGTACTTCTGGGTCCCCATCGTCGGCCCGCTGGTGGGCGGCGTGCTCGGCGCCGGCCTCTACAAGGCCCTGATCGGCCGGTTCCTGCCGGGCCCGTCCGCGCCCGAGCCCCAGCCCGCGCCCGCCACGGTGCCGGCCGAGGCCGCCTGACCCCCACCACGCCCCGAGGGCGCGGCCCGCGCGGGCCGCGCCCGCCCCCACCAGGAGAGTTATCGATGAGCGAGTTCGTCGGAGCGGTCGACCAGGGCACCACCAGCACCCGGTTCATGATCTTCGACCATGGCGGCAACGAGATCGCCCGCCACCAGCTGGAACACGAGCAGATCCTGCCCCGCGCCGGCTGGGTGGAGCACAACCCCACCGAGATCTGGGAACGCACCCGCGCCGTCATCCAGACCACGCTGACCACCGCGAACCTGGGCCCCGGCGACCTGGCCGCCCTCGGCATCACCAACCAGCGCGAGACCGCCGTGGTGTGGGACCGGCGCACCGGCCGCCCCTACTACAACGCGATCGTGTGGCAGGACACCCGCACCGACCGCATCGCCGCGGCGCTGGAACGCGACGGCCGCGGCGAGGTGATCCGCCGCAAGGCGGGCCTGCCCCCCGCGACCTACTTCTCCGCCGGGAAGATCCAGTGGATCCTGGAGAACGTCGACGGCGTCCGCGAGGCCGCCGAAGCCGGTGACGCGCTGTTCGGCACGACCGACACCTGGCTGCTGTGGAACCTGACCGGCGGCACCGACGGCGGCGTCCACGTCACCGACGTCACCAACGCCAGCCGCACGATGCTGATGGACCTGGAGACCCTGGACTGGGACGACGAACTGCTGGGCTTCTTCGGCATCCCCCGCGCCATGCTCCCGCGGATCCGCCCCTCCTCCGACCCCCGCGGCTACGGCACCACCCGCGACGACGGGCCGCTGGGCGGGCAGGTCCCGCTGACCGCCGCGCTCGGCGACCAGCAGGCCGCCACCGTCGGCCAGGTCTGCTTCGACCCCGGCCAGGCCAAGAACACCTACGGCACCGGCAACTTCCTGCTGCTCAACACCGGCACCCAGCCGGTGCGGTCGGCCAACGGCCTGCTGACCACCGTGTGCTACCAGCTCGGGCGGGACGCCCCCGTCTACGCGCTGGAAGGGTCGATCGCGGTGACCGGGTCGGCGGTGCAGTGGCTGCGCGACCAGCTCGGCATCATCTCCGGCGCCGCGCAGAGCGAGTCGCTGGCCCGGCAGGTGGAGGACAACGGCGGCGTCTACTTCGTCCCGGCCTTCTCCGGCCTGTTCGCCCCGTACTGGCGCTCGGACGCGCGCGGCGCCATCGTCGGGCTGTCCCGCTTCAACACCAACGCGCACGTGGCGCGCGCGACGCTGGAGGCGATCTGCTACCAGACCCGCGACGTGGTGGAGGCGATGCGGGAGGACTCCGGCGTCGCCCTGGACGTGCTGAAGGTCGACGGCGGCGTCACCGCCAACGAGCTGTGCATGCAGATCCAGGCCGACGTGCTGGGCGTGCCGGTGTCACGGCCGGTGGTGGCCGAGACCACCGCGCTGGGCGCCGCGTACGCGGCCGGGCTGGCCACCGGGTTCTGGAAGTCCACCGACGAGCTGCGGCAGAACTGGAACCAGGACCGCCGCTGGGAGCCGTCCTGGGACGAGCGGCGCCGCGAACGCGGCTACGCCGGCTGGAAGAAGGCCGTCCAGCGCACCCTGGACTGGGTCGACCTGGACACGCCGGGCGAGGGCACGGCCGGCTGACCCGACGCGGGCGGGGCCCGGGCACCGGCACCCGGCCCCGCCCGCCCCCCTCCTTCCGACGGCCCTTCCGACGGCCCTTCTGACGGCCCTTCCGACGCCATGAGGAGCTTGCAGTGACATCGGTACCCCTGGGACCGCAGTACCGCCGGGACGCCCTGAGGCGCCTGGCCGACACCGAGTTCGACGTGCTGGTGGTCGGCGGCGGCATCGTCGGCGCCGGCGCCGCGCTGGACGCGGTCTCCCGCGGCCTGTCGGTCGCGCTGGTGGAGGCCCGCGACTGGGCCGCCGGCACCTCCTCCCGCTCCAGCAAACTGATCCACGGCGGCCTGCGCTACCTGGAACAGCGCGACTTCGGCCTGGTCCGCGAGGCGCTGCGGGAGCGGTCCCTGCTGCTGACCCGCCTGGCCCCGCACCTGGTACGCCCCGTGCGGTTCCTGTACCCGCTGCGGCACCGGGTGTGGGAACGCTGCTACGTCGGCGCCGGCGTCACCCTGTACGACACGCTGGGAGGAACCCTCGGCGGGGCCCTGGGCGGCGGCCGGGTGATGCCCCGGCACCGGCAGCTCACCCGCGGCGGCGCGCTGCGCGAGGCGCCGGGACTGCGCGCCGACGCCCTGGTCGGCGCCATCCAGTACTACGACGCGCAGGTCGACGACGCCCGCTACACCATGATGGTCGCCCGTACCGCCGCCCACTACGGCGCGTGCGTGCTCACCCGCGCCGAGGCCACCGGGTTCCTGCGGGAAGGCGAACGGGTCACCGGCGCCGCCGTGCTGGACGCCGAGTCCGGCGCGGAGATCCCCGTGCGCGCCCGCCGCGTCGTCAACGCCACCGGGGTGTGGACCGACGGCGCCGGGCGGATGGCGCAGACCCGCACGCCCTTCAGCGTCCGCGCGTCCAAAGGCGTGCACCTGCTGGTGCGCCGCGACCGCATCCCCCTGCGCACCGGGCTGATCACCCGCACCGACAAGAGCGTCCTGTTCGTCATCCCCTGGGGCCGGCACTGGATCATCGGCACCACCGACACCCCCTGGGACCACGGACCCGACGAGGCCGCCGCCGACACCGCCGACGTCGACTACCTGCTGGACCAGGTCAACACGCTGCTGCGCGTCCCCCTGGAGCGCCAGGAGGTGGTCGGCGTCTACGCCGGGCTGCGGCCGCTGCTGTCGGGCGACGGCGGCGACACCACCCGGCTATCACGCGAGCACACCGTCGCCGAACCCGTCCCCGGCCTGGTGGTGGTGACCGGCGGGAAGTTCACCACCTACCGGGTCATGGCACAGGACGCCATCGACACGGCCGCCGCCGGCCTGGACACCGCCGTCCCCGCCTCGGTCACCGCGCGCCTGCCGATCCTGGGCGCGGTCGGCTCCGAGGTGCTGTGGAACGAGCGGCACCGCCTGGCCGCCGAGTCCGGCCTGCACGTGGCGCGCGTGGAACACCTCCTCCAGCGGTACGGGGCGTGCGCGACCGACCTGCTGTCCCTCATCGCGCGGGACGCCGGGCTGGGCGAGCCCGTCCCCGGCGCCCCCGACTACCTGCGCGCCGAGGCCGTGTACGCCGTCACCCATGAGGGCGCGCTGCACCTGGAGGACGTGCTGTCGCGCCGCACCCGCATCACCATCGAGGAGCAGGACGGGGGAGTGGCGGCCGCCTCCCACGTGGCCGAGCTGATGGCACCGGTGCTGGGGTGGGACGCCGCGCAGGTGCCCGCCGAGGTCGACGCCTACGTGCGGCAGGTGCGAGCCGAGCGGGGGGAGGAGGGCCCGCTGCCCGGAGAACACGCGGCCTGCCCCGCCCCCGCGTGACCAACTGAACCTTCACCGACGTCAGGGGCCCTGCTCACCAGGGGACGGCGCGGACGCTGATGTGGCCGTCGGCGGGGTTGTAGTAGGAGACGAGCAGGTCACGGCGGGTGCTGAGCTCGGGGTGGCCGATGTAGGCGCGGCAGAGGTCGAGGCCGGATTGGCCGCCGCAGGGCATGCGTCCCCGGCGGAGGGGTTCCCAGGGGCCGGTGGGGTGGGGTGCGCGCCAGATCTGGAAGTCGCCGCCCAGGGTGCGTTGCTCGATGAGGGCGTAGCCGTCGCCGGTGGTGGTGTAGTCGGCGGCGTGGACGGCGAGGGGTGCGCCGCCGGGGAGGACGGTGGTGGCCTGGGCGGGGTCGGGGGTCCAGCCGCGGGGGGTGTGCCAGCGGTAGGCGGCGGGGTTGGTCCAGGCGTGGGGGCGGGCGGGGACGCGTGCGAGGGTGACGCGGCCGTTGGTGCAGGTGCCGAAGGCTTGGGTGTCGCAGGTGGACCCGTACAGGTAGAGGTGGCCGCCGGTGATGATGGGCGAGCCGAGGGCGTGCTGGAAGGGCAGTCCGGTGGGGGTGGTGAACACGCGGGCCTGGGGGCCGAGGGCGTTGGTGGCGGGGCGGTACTGGACCAGGCCGAAGGCTTGGTTGGAGATGGTGGTGCCTTGGACGCACACGTCGTTGTGGGTGATGAGGAGGGTGTCGGTGCCGGGGATGGTGGTGACGCCTGAGATCCAGGACGCGCTGTAGGCGTTGCCGGGGATGGTGCATGGGGTGGTGGCGGGCTGTGGCGCGGGGCGCGGTGTGGGCTGTGGGGTGGGCTGGTGGCTGGTGGTGGGCAGGACGATGCCGGGGGGTGTGTGGAGCATGCCCTGTGGCGGGTGGGGGGGGGGGGGGGGGGGGGGGCGGGGGGGGGGGGGGGGGGGGTGGGGGGGGCTGGTGGGGGGGGGGGCGGGGGG
>NZ_JBIMPP010000068.1:0-42492 GCF_043906805.1 Actinomadura sp. SCN-SB
GGTTGTTTTGTTGGTGAAGGCCGTGTGCGGTTAGATGTCGTCTCCGGCCAGGACGGTGTCGGCGTCGATGATGCGGTAGGCGTAGCCTTGTTCGGCCAGGAAGCGTTGGCGGTGGGCGGCGTAGTCCTGGTCCAGGGTGTCGCGGGCCACGACGGCGTAGAAGCGGGCGGTCTGTCCTGAGGTTTTGGGGCGTAGCAGGCGTCCCAGGCGTTGTGCTTCTTCCTGCCGGGAGCCGTACGCGCCGGAGACCTGGATCGCGACGGTGGCCTCGGGCAGGTCGATGGAGAAGTTGGCGACCTTGGACACCACCAGCACGCCGATCTCGCCGGCGCGGAAGGCGTCGAAGAGGCGTTCGCGTTCGCCGACGCGGGTCTCGCCCTTGATGACCGGGGCGTCGAGCAGCTCGCCGAGTTCGTCGAGCTGGTCGATGTACTGGCCGATGACGAGGGTCTGCTCGCCGCGGTGGCGGTCGACGAGGGCCTGCACGAGGCGGGTCTTGGTGCCGGTGGTGGCGCAGAAGCGGTAGCGCTCGTCGGGGTCGGCGGTGGCGTACGCGAGCCGTTCGGAGTCGGTGAGGGTGACGCGGACCTCGACGCAGTCGGCGGGTGCGATCCAGCCCTGCGACTCCATGTCCTTCCACGGCGCGTCGTACCGCTTGGGTCCGATGAGGGAGAACACGTCGCCTTCGCGGGCGTCCTCGCGGACGAGGGTGGCGGTGAGGCCGAGGCGGCGGCGGGCCTGGAGGTCGGCGGTCATCCGGAAGATCGGCGCGGGCAGCAGGTGGACCTCGTCGTACACGACCAGGCCCCAGTCGCGGGCGTCGAACAGCTCCAGGTGGGTGTAGGCGCCCTTCCGCCGCGTCGTCATGATCTGGTACGTGGCGATGGTGACCGGGCGGACCTCCTTCTTGGTGCCGGTGTACTCGCCGATCTCGTCCTCGGTGAGGGACGTGCGGCGCAGCAGTTCCTGCTTCCACTGGTGGGCGGACACGGTGTTGGTGACCAGGATCAGCGTGGTGGCCTCGGCCCGTGCCATGGCGGCGGCGCCGACGATGGTCTTGCCCGCTCCACAGGGCAGGACGACGACGCCGGAGCCGCCGTGCCAGAACGCGTCGGCGGCGTCCCGCTGGTAGGAGCGCAGCGTCCAGCCGTCCTCGACCAGGGAGATGGGGTGCGCCTCGCCGTCCACGTACCCGGCGAGGTCCTCGGCGGGCCAGCCGATTTTGAGCAGGTTCTGCTTGAGCGCGCCGCGTTCGCTGGGGTGGACGACGACCGAGTCGTCCCCGATCCGTTCGCCCAGCATGCCCTTCAGCTTCTTGGACCGCAGCACCTCCTCCAGGACGGACCGGTCCGAAGAGTGCATGACGAGGCCGTAGGACGGGTGCTTCTCCAGGCGCAGCCGCCCGTACCGGGCCATGGTGTCGGCCACGTCCACCAGCAGGGCGTGCGGGACGGGGTAGCGGGAGAACTTCAGGAGCGTGTCCACGACCTGCTCGGCATCGTGTCCGGCGGCGCGGGCGTTCCACAGGGCCAGCGGGGTGATGCGGTACGTGTGCATGTGCTCGGGCGCCCGTTCCAGTTCGGCGAACGGCGCGATCTCCTTGCGGCACTCGTCGGCCAGGACGTGGTCGACTTCGAGCAGCAGGGTCTTGTCGGACTGGACGATGAGCGGTCCGTCGGACACGGCAGGCAGCCCCCATCAGGCGTTCGGTGTGGATGGCCCGTTGGCCCGTCCCGGCCCCTGGGCATCAGGTGCTGCACGCTACCCGAGGGCGGGGCGTGCGGAGCGCAGGGTAACGCGGCCACTTCTACCAACGGCGCGGAACGGTTCCCTCTTCCCCGGGGAGCGGTGGCCGCCTAGACGCCGTCGTAGTCGGACCCGTTGACGGCGTCCAGGACGCCGATGACGATGAACAGGGCGATCTGCAGGACGAGGGCGACCGCGAAGATGACCCAGCTCCAGGTTGTGAGCGTACGGGTGCTGTTGGGGTCGGTCTGGCTCCGGTTCATCGCGAGGGCCGCGGTGATGATGCCGGGGATCGCCAGTAGGTTGCAGCACATCCCGGTGGCCAGGGCGTTGCAGATCAACGCGGCGATGGTGGACCCTGGAGCGCCGCCGCCGGATCGGGGTACGCCTGGAGGGCCGTATCCGGAGGGCTGGCCGTAGGCGCCCCAGCTTGGCTGTGTGCCGGGGCCGTAGGGGTCGTTCCAGCCCTGTGCTTGCCCGTATGGATCCGGCCCGTAGGGGTCGTTCCAGGCGGGTGGCTGCTCGTCGTATCCGCTCATTGGCCACCTCCCGTACGCCGGAACGCCTCACCCCAGGAACGCCTCACCCCAGGGCTGTCCGGATTTTCGCGTAATGCCGCTTTGGTGATTGGACCGTGCAGGCTAGCCGTTGGTTCAATCCCGTGGCGAATCCGTGCGTCAGGAGTCCTCGTCGAGTTCGGCGACGCCGGTGATGCGGTGCAGGGCGAACCGGTGGACGGCGGCGCGGGTGGCGTCGTACCCCGTCAGGAAGCCGCCTTCGACCCGTACCGGCTCCACGATGCGGCTGGAGGACTGGCCCTGCTGGTCCAGGTAGCCGATCCAGACGCGGGTGCCGCTCTGGACGGCCGCGCGCAGCCGTTCCACGGTGGCGGCGGCGGGCGAGCGGGGCGGTTCGCCGGAAGGGGCGTCGCCGCGCCGCCGGGCCTGCTCGGCGCCGTGCCGGGCGGCCTCGTCCCCGGCGCGCAGCGCCCGCACCGCGGCGGCGATCATGGAATCGTCGGCGGTGGCGCCGCCCGGCCTGACACGGACGACCTCGGCGGTGGGCGGCGGGTCGGCGCGCAGCACGTCCGGGCGGGTGATGATGATCCCGCCGCCGGGCTCCTCGGCGACCGGGGCCAGGCCCATCCCGCGCAGGGCGTCCAGCAGCTCGCCCCGGGGCAGCGCGGACGCCAGGACGGTCGGCGCCAGCCGGTGGGCGCGCAGTGTGCCCGAGCGGCGGTCGGCGAGGATCTCGTCGAGGACGGCGGGCGAGTCGCCGCGCACGTACGAGGTGAGCGAGCCGACCCGCAGGTGCCCGTGGCGGCGTGCCACGTCCTCGATCAGGTAGGTGAGGGGTTGGGGGAGCGGCGTCACCGAGTGCCGGGACAGCAGCTCGGTGAGCTCGGCCGCGGTACGGCCCGCGTCCAGGGCCCGGCGGATCGAGGTGGGCGTGAACCGGTACACGGTGGCGCCGCCGGTCGACTCGACGTCGGCCGACAGCGCCAGTTCCCGGGCCAGCTCGGTGACGAGGGGGCCGGGTGCGACCGCCGTCAGGTCCGCCTGGATGACGATCTCGTCGACCGGTTCCGGCAGGTGCTTCCGCAGGCCGGGCTCGGGGTCGTGGCCGTCCAGGAGGTCCCGCGCGTACGGGGCGAGGCGTCCGAAGCCGGTGAGGCCCAGCGCGGCGGCCTCCCGCAACGTCCAGCCGATCAGGCGGTCGCGCAGGGCGCCCGTGCGGCGCGGATGCAGCCAGGACAGCCGGGCGCGGATCGACTCCTCGTCCACCGCCAGGCCGGGGCCCGCCGAGGCGAGGACGTTCAGGACGGCGGCGCGAAGGGCGGGCGCGCTGCTGCGCACGGTGGCCTCGCTCAGCGCGTTGATCATCCGGTCGCGGTCGTCGCGTTCACCGGCCAGGCCGGGGACGCGGTCGGACGTCAGCCAGCCCCGGGCCAGCTCCGTCCAGCGCCCGGCGGTGTCGCGCGCCAGCCACAGGTCGTAGGCGGGCGTGGGCAGCCACTCGCCGTCCACGGTGCCGCTGCGGGTCAGCAGCCCGGTGGCGTAGGCGACCTCGGTCAGCAGCGCCGCGCGCCACTCCTCCACGTCCAGGAGGGTCGCGACGGCCCGCAGGTCACGGACCGCGAGGCCGCCGCTGCGCAGGACGGGCGGGGGCTCGGTGCCCCACCGCTCCAGGAGTTCCTCGACGAGCCGCACGGTGGTGAACGCCTCTCCCGCGGCCGTCCTGACGGCCAGTTCGTCCCCGTCACCGCCGCCCGGGGTGGAGACGCTTCCGGTGAGTTCGGGCGGGTGTGCGGGGACGTCCCGGAAGAGCCTTCCCTCGCGCAGGTGGAGCCCGACCTCCCGGGGGAGGGTGACGGTCCGGTCGTCCTCGGCGGCGAGCAGCCCGCGCGCCAGGAGCCGTTCGATGGGGGTGGTGGCCGTTCCGACCCGTACGGGACGCCGGGCGTCCGCCACACGGCCCACGGGAGGGCCCCAGGCGAGTTGCAGGAGGGCGGCTCTGGCTTCGGGGCCCGCGTCCTCGATGAGCCGTTCGGGGGCGGCGAGAAGGGCGCTCAGGCGATCCAGCAGGCCCGCGGAGTCGGCGAACCCGCGCGGCTCCTCGCCCTCCAGGTCGGTGATGATGGCGGCCAGCCGCTCGGTGGTGTAGCCGGCGAAGACCTCCCGCACGGGCGGTCCCAGGCCCGCGGGGTGCGGTAGCTGCGGCCGGACCCCGGGTGCGGGGGCGAACGCGCCGCCGCCTCCGTTCTCCCAGATCAACGCGTGCCGTTCGAGGCGTTCGAGGGCTTGGCGCACATCGTCCTGGGTGGCGTCCATGGCGTCGGCGAGGTCGTTCGGCGACACGGGACGGGGGAGGACCAGCAGCGCTTCGAGCACGGCCAGGGTGAAACGGTCCAGGCGGTCGAGGGCGCGCGAGATGGCGACGGGTGTGCCCGCGCGGGCGGCCAGCGCGGTCAGGTCGGCGGGGACGGGCGTGACCAGTTCCGGCCTCGCGGCCAGCAGCGCGCGCAGTGCCGCGTCCTCGCGTGCGCGCAGCCAGTCCGCGAACGATTCCATCCCTCTCCCCACCTCGTGGCGGTGTCCGTACGCCTGCGCGTGCAGGTGAACGTGCGGGCACCTGTCACCAGGGTAGGAGCCGCTGGGCGTGCCCGATGCGGGTCGGCGCATCGGGCTGGGTCACACGCGGGCGGGCTGGGTGGAGGCGATCCGAGGGGCCTGCGTGCGGAACGCGCATCCGTTGGCGGGTGCGTGGCCGTGTCGGCTGGCGGCGGTAGTCAGCTAGCGGCGTGGGTGTCGGTTGCGGGGGCGCGGTCCACGGTGACCAGGCCCAGGCCCAGCCGTGCCCACGCCTCGACGAACCGTGTCTCGTCTATGCGGGTCGGGGGCTCGTACAGCGACTCGTTGGCCAGCCAGTAGTTGACCACGGCACCGCCCAGGATCGAGGCGATCGCCGGCCAGTCCTCGTCCAGGCCCTGGTACTCCGGTTGCTTCGACAGCCAGGTGGCGATGCCGTCGTACAGCGGGTTGACGATCCCCTCGCGCATCTCGGAGACCAGATGCGGGAACTGGTCGAGGTCGCGGAACAGCACCCGGACGAGGTCCTGCTCCTCGCGCATCTTCGCCAGGCCCGCCTGGCAGGTCATCCGCAGCCGGATCTCCAGCGGCCGGTCCTGGTAGGCGGAGGCGTGCCGCAGGACGTCGCTGATCTGTTTGCGGGTCCGCTCGATGTGCTCGCGGATGGCGGACGCCAGCACCTCCTCCTTGGAACGGAAGTGCCGGTACAGGCCCCCGGCCCCGGGCGACAGCCCCGCCGCGGCCTCGATCTCCGCGACGGAGGTGGCGGCGTAGCCGCGGTCGGCGAACAGCCGAAGCGACTCGCTCACGATCCGCTCGCGCGTGGTCATCGTCATGGTCGTCTAGTCCTCCGACAGCACAGTACGGCATGGCGGCCCGGGGTTTCCGGCCACGCGTGACGGCGCGCCCGAATTCGTGATGCGGCTCGCACCGGACGGCGGGCGGCTAAAGTTCTTGGGACGACGTCCCTAACGCCGGAAGGGGCGTCCGCCGGAAGGGGTGACGATGTTCGTAACTCCGCGGAAGGGAGGTCGGGGGACCTTCCTGCCGGAGGACTTCGTCGTGCCCACCCTGGTCGCCGGGCCCAGGTTCCGGATCCGCCCCATCGCCATCCATGACGTCGTGAAGGACTACGACGCGGTGCGGGGCAGCCTGGAACAGCTTGAGGGCCGGTTCGGGCCGGAGTGGGGGTGGCCGGACGGCCGGTTCACCTTCGAGCAGGCGCTGATCGACGTCGCGTGGCTGCAGAAGGAGGGGCAGCTACGGCGCTCGTTCAGCTACGCGGTGATGACGCCGGACGAGGAACGGCAGCTCGGGCGGATCCACGTCGCCCCGTCCGACTCGCCCTCGGCCGATGCCGTGGTGGTGTTCTGGGTGCGCGCGGACGAGGAGGACCCCAGCATCGAGAAGGAGCTGGAGGAGTTCGTGCGCGAGTGGGTCACCACCGCCTGGCCGTTCGAGACCGTACGGTTCCCCGGCCGCGACCTGATGAGCTGACACGCGCCGCGCCCCGCCGCGGGGCCGGACCGGTCAGTCCAGGTGGCGGATCAGGCCGGCCAGCAGCCGCCCGATCACCAGGTACACGACGGCGGCCAGGCCGTAGTTCACCGCGATCCCCGCCTTGGGGTCGGAGGGCTGGAAGACGTCCTTGAACTCCCAGGCCATGCCCTCGGCCCACTCGGCGACCGTGTTCACGATCTCGTTGGCGGGATTGGCCTCGAAGGCCACGAACACGATGTGCACCGCGAGCGTCGCCACCACCACCGTGGTGACGGCGGAGACGGCCGTGGTGAGGACGCGCACGGCCCGCTTGCGCACGGCGCCGAACCGGCTCGCGCCCGGCTCGGCCTTCGCCGCCGAACCCGCGTCCCCTGCGGGCGGGGGCATGTGAGACGCGACGCCCGGCGCGTGGCGGGGCGCTTGAGGGACGGCCGTCGCGGCGCCGGAGGCCGCCGTTTCGGGGGCCTCAGTGGTCTGCTGGTCCGTGAATCGGTCATGGTCGTCGGCCATGGCGGTGCCCTCTTGGGATGGTCGTGGTGGTGTCGAGCCCGGTGTTTTGCCTGGTCGGAGGTTCGTGGCCAGGGGCAGGGGTATATGCATCAAGGAAAGCACGTTTCGGACAGTACGGAATTACAGCTTCGAATACGTAGAAATCACAACTTATCGCTCACAAGACTCCCGCGCTCCCTCACTCGGATCCCGTCGCATCGCCACTACCGGGGGAGCGCGGGTGCACGTCCGCGCACGGGCATCCGGTGTACGGCCAGGCAGACCGGGTGATGCCCTGCCCAGCGGCCGGAGCGTCGTGGCCGCCCGCGGCGCTCCGGCTTCCCAGCAGGCACACCCGCGTGGCAATGCCGCCATACCCATCCCTTTACCCTGTGGAACGTGCTGGAGCCAGATGCGACGCGAATTGCCGACATCGGACCCGTCCCGGCGATCGGGAGCCCGGGGACCGTGGTCGGGTTCGATCTCGACATGACGCTGGCCGACACCCGTGACGCGATCGGAGCGGTGTACGAGGCGCTGGCCGCCGAGACCGGCGTCGCCATCGACGTCGCCGCCGTCGTCGCGCGCATCGGCCCGCCGCTGGAGACGGAACTGGCCTACTGGTTCCCGCCGGCGGACGTCCCCGCCATGGCCGAGCGTTACCGCGCCCTGTACGCGGGCATCGCGGTGCCCGCCACCGTCCCGATGCCGGGCGCCGCGGAGGCGCTGGAGGCCGTCCGCGCGCAGGGGGCCCGTGTCGTCGTCGTCTCCGGTAAGAACCAGGCCGACACCGAGCGCACGGTCCGGTTCCTGGACCTTCCGGTGGACGGGGTCGTGGGCGGCCTGTTCGGGACGGAGAAGGCCGCCGCGCTGCGCCTGCACGGCGCGTCCGCCTACGTCGGCGACCACACGGGCGACGTGGACGCGGCACGCGCCGCCGGGGCGCTCTCGGTCGCCGTCGCCACCGGGGCGTTCGACGCCGTCGCGCTCACCTCCTACGGGGCCGACGTGGTCCTTCCCGACCTGCTGGCCTTCCCTGGCTGGCTCGGCACGTTCGCCACCGGCGGGGGTAGACCGGGATGAGAAGGGTGGTCGCCGGATCCGTCCGAACCGTCGGATATTCGGATGCCGCCCAGGTCGTGTACCGATAGCTTCGGTGCGTCGGCTCGCAGCGGTCGTCGCTTTCACCGCTTCGTGGCGAGGCACTAATCTTTAGCCCAATTCAGGACGAGAGCTAAACGAGGTCTCCCGTGCCCACTGGCAAGGTCAAGTGGTACGACGCCGACAAGGGTTTCGGCTTCCTCACCCGCGATGACGGTGGTGAGGTCTTCGTGCATTCCTCCGCGCTTCCCAATACGGTCTCCACGCTGAAGCCGGGACAGCGCGTGGAGTTCGGGGTCGTCGAGGGGAGACGCGGCCAGCAGGCCCTGTCGGTGCGCGTCCTGGAGACACTGCCGTCGGTGGAGAAGTCGGTGGCCAAGGCCCGCCGCAAGAAGCCCGACGAGATGGTGGTGATCGTCGAGGACCTGATCAAACTCCTCGACGGGATCTCCAACACCTATCGCAGGGGCAAGCACCCGTCGCCGGGCGAGGCCAAGAAGATCGCGACGGTGCTGCGCGCGGTGGCGGACGACCTGAACCCCTGACCGCGGGACCGTCCGGGACGCGCGCAGGCGGTCTAGGGGGCGGGGCCGGGATGGGGTTCGCCGTGGTGGGCCTCGGCCGGGTGCGGATCGGCGCGGCGCGCCGGAGGCTTCCGCTTCGGCTCCCCGCGCTCCCTGCGGCGTGCGCGGGGCGTGGCCTCCCTCCGGCGGTCCCGGAGGATCAGCAGCGCCAGGGCCGCCGCGAGGGCGGCCGCGACGATCGACATCGCCGGCCGCCCGTCCGCGACGATCGACAGCCCGAGCCCGAGCAGGCCGCCGAGCACCCACACGAGCTGGTGCAGGGTCTCGGAGACCGCGAACGTGGACGACCGCACGTCCTCGCCGATCTCGCGCTGCACCACGGCGTCCATGGACAGCTTCCCGAGGGACTGGCCGAGACCGGCCGCGGCCGCCACCCCCAGCGCCGCCCAGAGCCCGAACAGGGCGGCGGCCACCGCGGCGGCGGCCGTGACGAACGCCAGCGTGCTCCGCACGATGGCGCGGGGCGCGCGGGCCTTCATCCAGGCGCCCAGCGAGGTGCCCGCCATGCCGCCCGCCCCGGCCGCGGCGGCGAGCAGGCCCAGCGCCACGTTGCCGGACACGGGCTCGAACGACTCCTCGCGCAGCAGGAAGGCCAGGTAGAGGATCAGGAAGCCGGAGAAGGCGCGCAGCGCGGCGTTGGCCAGCATCGCCTCGGCCACCACCGGCTCGACCCGCAGGAGCGGACGCGGCCGGCGGCGCCGCCGCTCGCCCTCACGGGCCTTGCCGGGTTCGCCGCCCGAGTCGCCGCGAGCTTCCGGCTCCGGCTTCGCCTCGGGCTCCGGCTCCGGTTCGGGGACGTCGGCGTGCCGGGGCAGCCCCATGCTGAACAGGGCGCCCGCGAGGAACGTCACCGTGGCGATGCGCAGCAGCCAGTCGGCGCCGATCAGCGTGCCCAGCGCGGCGGCGACCGGCACCGTGACCGAGGCGGCGATCAGCCCGGCGAACGCGGACCGGGCGTTCGCCGTCACCAGCGTGATCTGGTCGGGCAGCACCCGCGGGGTCACCGCCGCGCGCAGCACGCCGAACGCCTTGGACAGCACCAGCACCCCGAAGGCGGCGGGCAGGAAGGTGATCTCGTCCCCGTGCAGGACGGCGCCGGCCATGCCCCAGCAGAGCAGGCCGCGGGCGCCGAACGTGCCCGCCATCGCGAACCTGCGGGCATGGCTCATCCGGTCCAGAACGGGCCCGATCAGCGGGGCCACCAGCGCGAACGGGGCCATGCTGACCAGCAGGTAGAGGGCGACCTGGCCGCGGGCCTGCTCCACGTCCAGCCCGAAGAACAGCGTTCCCGCCAGGGCGACGGTGAGCATCGCGTCCCCGGCCGAGTTGAGCGCGGAGATCTCGATGAGGCGTCCCAGGCCGCTCTGCCCCGCGCCCTGGGCGTGGGCGACCCGCCGGGCCAGCCCGCCCACGCCGCGGACGCCACGGCTCGCCGACCGCGCGGCGCGAGCCGTGCGGCGCGCGCCGGTGCGCAGGGCTCGCCCCGCCGCCTCGGTCCCCGCCCGCAATCCCATCAGGCTCATCCCTCCCCAGCAGGAAGACCAGGGCACACGATGCAGGGTACGTTCCCGTGGCCGTGGCGCCGTCACCCGGCGAGGAAACGAAAGTGGGAGGGTGATGTGCGCGGTCACGCCTTCGCATGGGCGAGAATTGGAACGTGAGCCCACTCCGTCAGTCCAGTTCCGCGCGTTCCTCCACCGCGCGCGCCACCAGCGGGCCCGCGCGCCGCACCCGTACCCCTGCCGTCGACGCCGCCGCTGCGGACGCGATCGACCTCGCACGCGAGGCGGCGGAGGAGACGGCGCGCCCCCTGCCGGTCGGGGAGCATCTCGGCCTGAGGGCCGAGGGAGACCGAGTGGTCACGCACTATTTCGACTGCCTCGACCCGGCGTACCGGGGGTGGCGCTGGGCGGTCACGGTCGCCAGGGCGGCGCGCGCCAAGCAGGTGACCGTCGACGAGGTCGTGCTGCTCCCCGGCGAGGACGCGCTGCTCGCGCCCGAATGGGTGCCGTGGCTCGAACGGCTGCGTCCCGGCGACCTGGGGCCCGGCGACCTGCTGCCGACCCCCGCCGACGACGTCCGGCTCGCGCCCGGCTTCACCGAGGTTGACGACTCGATCGACCGGGCGACCCACTGGGAGCTCGGCCTCGGCCGTCCCCGCGTCCTGTCCCGGCAGGGGCGGGACGAGGCCGCCACGCGCTGGTACGAGGGCATCGCCGGCCCCCGCGCCCCCATCGCGATCTCCGCCCCGGCCCAGTGCTCCACCTGCGGCTTCTTCGTGCCGCTCGCGGGTGAGCTCCGCCAGGTCTTCGGGGTGTGCGCCAACGAGTACGCCCCCGACGACGGGCGGGTGGTCTCCGCCGACCACGGCTGCGGCGCCCATTCCGAGGCGGTGGTGATCCCGCCGGCGTCCGAGCACGGCCCCCCGGTGATCGACGAGCTCGGCTACGACATCGTCCCGACCGGCGACGCCGAGGCAGAGCGCGACGCGGAGGCCGCCGAGCCGGCCGAGGAACGGGCCAGCGCGGTCGAGCTCCCCCGTGACCTGGAGGCCGAGGAGGCGCTGGGGCACAGCTGACCGCCCCGGACGGTGCCCCTCGGCCGCCATGACCGGCCGCCATGATGATGATCGTTCTTGTGAGGGGTGTGCGTGACCGGCACGGCTTCCGATCCGTTCGGCACCGGGGCGCTCCGCGAACGGGTCCTGCGGGCGTGGGCCGAGTCCCCGGCGCGCTTCCGTGAGGACGCCAACGCGGAGGAGGACTACGCCCTCGGCGGTTACCGCGACCGGGTCGTGATCGAGCTGGCGCAGAACGCCGCCGACGCCGCCCTGCGCGCGGGCGTCCCCGGCCGCCTCCGCCTCGTCCTGGACGACGGGGGCGGGGACGGCCCGCCGGTCCTGACCGCCGCCAACACCGGCCGGCCCCTGGACGCCGCCGGAGTGGAGTCCCTGTCCACGCTCCGGGCGTCCGCCAAGCGCGACGAGCCGGAGACCACGGGCCGCTTCGGTGTGGGCTTCGCCGCCGTCATCGCCGTCAGCGACAGCCCGTCCATCACCTCGGCCCTGGAGCCCGCCGAGGCGGGAGATCTCGGCCGCGCGGGCGTCGAGTGGTCCCGGAAGCGGGCTCGGGAGCTGGTGAGGGACGTCCCCTCGCTGGCCGGGGAGCTGGAGCGGCGCGGGGGGCAGGTGCCGGTGCTGCGGCTGCCCTTCGCGGTTCCGGCGACGGCGCCGGCGGAGGTCCCGGAGGGGTTCGACACGGTCGTGCGGTTGCCGTTGCGCGACGCCGCGGCCGTCGCGTCCGTGCGGGCGCAGCTTGAGCAGGCGGGTCCCGCGCTGCTGCTCGCCCTGCCCGCGCTCACCACGGTCGAGATCGAGGTCGGCGGCGCCCGCGTCAGGACGCTGACGGCCGAGAAGGGCCCGGACGGGACGGTGGTGATCGACGGGCTGCCGTGGCGGACGGCGGAGGCGCACGGGCAGGCGCCGCCGGAGCTGCTGGCCGATCGTCCCGTGGAGGAGCGCGGCCGTCCCGGCTGGCAGGTCCGCTGGGCCCTTCCCGAGGCCGGCACGGGGCTTCCCGATGGGGTGCCGGGGGTCGTGCACGCCCCGACGCCCAGCGACGAGCGGCTGGGGCTGCCCGCCCTGCTGATCGCGTCCTTCCCGCTCGCGCCCGACCGCCGCCATGTCGCGCCCGGACCCCTCACCGACTTCCTGGTGGAGCGCGCCGCCGAGGCGTACACGTCCCTGCTGCGCGGGCTGCCGGCGACCCCGCGCCTGCTGGACCTGATCCCCGGCCCGGTGGCCGAAGGTGAGCTGGACGCGCGGATCCGCAGGGCGGTCTTGGCCCGTGTCCCCGAGGTGCCGCTGCTGCCCGTCCCGGGCGAGGAGGAGACCCGGGTCCGGGGACGGGACGCGGTGGCGCTGGACGCGCCCTTCCCCCTGATCGATCTCCTGGCGGGCGAGGCGGTCGTCCCGGGACTGCTGCCGAGCGGATGGCCGGTGCGGCACAAGGCCCTCGACGCGCTGGGTGTGCGGCGCGTGGAGCTGGCCGACGTCGTGGACGAGCTCGCCGCGCTCGATCGGCCCCCGGACTGGTGGCGGCGCCTGTACGCGGCGCTCGCGGACGCCCCCACGGACGCGCTGGGCGCGCTGCCCGTTCCGCTGGCGCCGGAGGCGGCGGCGAAGGACGAACCGGGACGCGACGTACGGGTCGTCCGAGGGCCCCGCGGCCTGCTCGTCGCGGCGGACGGTGTCGATCCGGCCGGGCTGGGCGTTCTGGGCCCGCGGTTCGTGCATCCGGACGCGGTGCATCCGCTGCTGCTCCGGCTGGGCGCCGTGGAGGCGGGGCCGCGCGCCGTCCTCGCCGACCCCGCCGTGCGGGCCGCCGTGGAGGGGTCGTACGAGGCCGAGGAGCCGGAGGAGATCGCGTCGGCGGTGCTGAGCCTCGTCGCGGCGGCGGGCCTGGAGCCCGGCGAGGAACCGTGGCTGGCGGAGCTGGCGCTGCCCGGCACCGACGGCGATCTCTACCCGGCCGGTGAGCTGCTCCTGCCCGGCAGCCCGCTGCGCGAGGTGATGGCGGCGGACGCGCCGTTCGGCGTCGTGGCGGACGAGCCGGTGGAGCGGTGGGGCACCGGACCGCTGGCGGCGGCCGGCGTCCTGGACGGGTTCGCGCTCGCGCGCGCCGAGGACGTCGGCCTCTCCGCGCTCGCCGACCTCGCCGAGGAGTACGACCTGGACGGCGAGGACGCGTGGGCCGAGCACGTCCTGGAACGGCTGGGCCCGCAGGAGGTGCCGCCGATCGTCCCCGAGTTCCGGGCGGTCAGGGACCTGGAGCTGGTCGGGGACTGGGACCGGGCGCTGAGCCTGCTGGCCGCGCCGCCCTGGCGTGCCGCGATCGTCCAGCCCGCCCACGTGCTGCTGCACGACGGGCGGCGCGTCTCCGTCCCCTCCTACACGGCCTGGTGGCTGCGCGCCCACCCCGTGCTGGACGGGCGGCGCCCCGGCGAGTTCCGCCTCGGCGGGCCGGACGGCGACGACCTGCTCGACGGGCTGTACGACCCCGTCCCGGCGGGCGCGCCCAGGGATCGGGAACTGCTCCTCGCCCTCGGCGTCCGGACCTCCCTGGCCGAGCTGCTGGACGAGCCGGACGGGACGCGGGAACTGCTGGAACGCCTCGGCGACCCGTCCCGTACCGTCCCGAGGGAGCACCTGAGCGCCCTGTGGACGGCCCTCGCCGACGCGCACACCGCCGGCGGGGACGGTGTGGAGCCGCCGGAACGCGTCCGGGCGATCGTGGACGGCGAGGTGGAGGTGGCCGACGCCGTGGACGCGCTCGTCCTGGACCGTCCCGACGCGCTGCCGCTGCTCGCCGGCCAGCCGCTGGTGATCGCGGCGGGCGGCCGGGCGGGGACGCTCGCCGAACTCCTCGACCTGCCCCTGGCCGGCGAGGAGATCCCCGGCGAGGTCGAGTCGGCGGGGACGCGGCGGCCCGTTCCCCCCGCGGTACGGGCGGTCCTGCCGGAGGCGCCCGGGTCGTACGTCGAGCACGAATCCCTGGTCGTGGACGGGCAGGCCGTCCCCTGGTGGTACGGCGACGACGGTGAGGTCCACGCGGACGGCCCGTGGGGACTGGCCAGGGCGCTCGCGTGGGCGGCGGGCCGGTGGGAGGACAGGCTCCTGGCCGAGACGCTGCTGCGCGACCCCGATGCGCTGCCGACCCTTCAGGCCGAGGCGGACCTGGACGAGCCTTAGCCGCTCAGCTCGGCCGGAGTCTCAGCCGGCCCGGTCCTCCGGCCGCTGGGCGCGGCGGGCGGCGCGGGCCTCGGCCTGGCGGGCGCGGCTCGCCTGGAGGCGGGGGATGTACCAGACGCCGAAGACGCCGATGGCGATGCCCGCCACGCACGTCCACAGCCACCACCGGTCGGACGGCGGCAGATCCACGATCAGCAGCACGACGAGCGCGACCGTCCAGCCCGCGGTGCCCGCCGCGGCGATGCGGACGTCGTTGGTCCGCATCGGCGGCGGATCGGGCCTGCGGGCACGGGTCATGTGATCAGCCTAGTCAGACGCCCGCGCGCGGCGGAGGGCGCGCCCGCCCGAGCCCCGGCGGAAGAAATCGTCCTCGCTTGCCGATCCGTTGCCATTTCGGTGCCTTGAGGGGTTCCTTTCGAGCGCTTCGGTCTGTCACCCTGCGCCCGTGACCGTTGACGACGCTGCAGACGCCAAGGAACGGGCCCCGCGGAACGCCCTCGACCGGTACTTCAAGATCTCCGAGCGCGGGTCGACCGTGGCGCGGGAGGTCCGTGGCGGACTCGCCACGTTCTTCACCATGGGCTACATCGTGGTCCTCAACCCGCTGATCATCGGCACGGTGGCCGACCACGACGGCCAGTTCGTCGGGGACGTGTCCGAGCCGGGCGCCGCCATCCCCCTGGTGGCGGCCGCGACCGCGCTGGTCGCCGGGGTGCTGTCGCTGCTCATGGGCCTGGTCGGGCGGTACCCGTTCGCCCTCGCGGCCGGGCTCGGGCTCAACGCGGTCGTCGCGTTCACCCTCGTCACGGACATGTCGTGGGAGGACGCGATGGGCATCATCGTGCTGGAGGGCCTGGTCATCACCGTGCTGGTGCTGACCGGGTTCCGGACGGCGGTGTTCCACGCCATCCCCGCCCCGCTGAAGACGGCGATCGCGGTCGGGATCGGGCTGTTCATCGCGCTGATCGGGCTGGTGGACGCGGGGTTCGTGCGGCGCATCCCCGGCCTGCTCGGCGAGTCGTCGGTGCCGCTCCAGCTCGGCGCGACGGGAAGCCTGTCCGGCTGGCCCACGGCGGTGTTCGTGTTCGGCCTGCTGCTGACCGTCCTGCTGGTGGCCCGCAGGGTCAGGGGCGCGATCCTGATCGGCATCCTGGTCACCACCGTGGTCGCGATCGTCGTGCAGGCGATCGCGAACGTGGGCCCGTTCAACCAGGGCAGGGGCCCGGACGGGCGGCCGCGGATCAACCCCGACGGCTGGCAGCTGAACGTCCCCGAGCTGCCGGACAAGGTCGTCAGCACTCCCGATCTGAGCCTGCTCGGCCAGTTCAGCCTGCTCGGCAGCTTCGAGCGGGTCGGGGTGACGGCGGCGCTGCTGTTCGTGTTCACGGTCATGCTGGCCGACTTCTTCGACACGATGGGCACGGTCGTGGGCGTCGGGGCGGAGGGCGACCTGCTCGACGACGACGGCAACCTGCCGGGCATCCGCAACGTGCTGCTGGTCGACTCGGTCGGCGCCGCGGCGGGCGGCGCGGCCTCGGTGTCGTCCAACACCACCTACGTCGAGTCGGCGGCCGGTGTCGGCGAGGGCGCCCGCACCGGGCTGGCCAGTGTGGTCACCGGGGCGCTGTTCCTGCTGGCGATGTTCCTGGCGCCGCTGGTCAGCGTCGTGCCGTTCGAGGCGGCCTCGCCCGCGCTGGTGGTGGTCGGGTTCCTGATGGTCGCGCAGATCCGCGCCATCGACTTCAACGACTACGAGGTGGCGATCCCCGCGTTCCTCACCATCGTGCTGATGCCGTTCACGTACTCGATCACCGCGGGCATCGGGGCCGGCTTCGTCTCGTATGTGGCGATCAAGGCGGTGCGCGGCAGGGTCGCCCAGATCCACCCGCTGATGTGGCTGATCGCGGCGCTGTTCGTGATCTACTTCGCGCTGACCCCGCTGCGGGAGCTGCTGGGTGTCTGAGATCGGCGCCGCCGCGTGGCACGATGGGGTTCCGACGGCCTCACCAGCAGCGATCGGAGGTTGAAGTCGCTCGCGTCACGGGCGCCGGGCGGGTGGTGCGGACGGCCGGCGGCCCCCTGGGCCGCGGCGCGTTCGCGGAATAGCCCCGCCCGGCGTATCGTTAGCAAAAGCAATGACTTCTGCGAACGACCATGAGCACGCCAACCAACCCACGGCGCACCCGGGGCAGAGCCCCGGGCCTGGCCGAAGACCTGCGCATCTCGATCGCCCGGCTGTCGCGCCGCCTGCGCACCCTGAGGGCGTCGGGCGAAGGCCCCGAAGGGGATCTCTCGCTCACCCAGTCCGCCGCGCTCGCGGCCATCGAGCGGCACGGCTCGATGACGCCGCGGGAACTGGCCGACCACGAGAAGGTGCAGCCGCCCTCGATGACCCGGGTGATCGCGTACCTGGAGGAGCGCGGCCTGGTGGAGCGCAGCCCGCATCCGACGGACGGCCGGCAGGTGGTGCTGAGCGCCACCGAGGCCGGCAAGACGATCCTGGCGGAGGGACGGCGCCACAAGGAGGCGTGGCTGTCCCGGAGGCTGGCCGAGCTGAGCGCGGAGGAGAGGGAGATCCTGAGGCGGGCGGCCCCGATCCTGGACAAGATCAGCCGCTCCTGACCCCGGGAGAGCCCACCGGCACGGGAAAGACGCCCGATACGGGGAAAACCGGTGGCATGTTCCGGTCCCTGCGCGTCCGCAACTACCGGTTGTACGCGTCCGGCCAGGTCGTGTCCAACACCGGGACCTGGATGCAGCGGGTCGCCCAGGACTGGCTCGTCCTGGACCTCACCCACGGCAGCGGCACCGCGCTGGGGATCACGACCGGATTGCAGTTCCTGCCGATGCTGCTGTTCGGCCTCTGGGGCGGCGTGGTCGCCGACCGCTACCCCAAGCGCCGGGTGCTGATGATCACGCAGGCGTCCATGGGGCTGCTCGCGCTGATCCTGGGAGTGCTCGCGGTCACCGGCACCGCGCGGGTCTGGCACGTGTACCTGCTGGCGTTCGGGCTCGGGCTGGCCACCGTGATCGACAACCCCAGCCGCCAGTCGTTCGTGGTCGAGATGGTCGGACCGCGCGACCTGCCCAACGCCATCGCGCTCAACAGCGCCACGTTCAACGGCGCCCGCCTGGTCGGGCCCGCCGTGGCCGGCGTGCTGATCGCCATGCTCGGCACCGGCCCGGTGTTCCTGCTGAACGCGGCCTCGTTCGGCGCCGTGCTGTTCGGCCTGTACGCCATGCGCACGAGCGAGCTGAACCCGTCCGAACCGGTCAAGCGCGCCAAGGGCCAGCTCGTCGAGGGCCTGCGGTACGTGCGCGGGCGCCGCGATCTGCTGCTGGTGCTCGTGCTGGTCGGGATGGTCGCCACGTTCGGGATGAACTTCCAGATCACCACGGCGCTGGTGGCCAGGCAGGTCTTCCACAGTGGAGCGTCATCGTTCGGGCTGGCCTCCAGCATGCTCGCGCTCGGCGCGCTCAGCGGAGCGCTGCTGGCGGCGCGGCGCGCGTCCCGGCCCCGGCTGCGGCTGCTGGTGGGGGCGGCGGCGCTGTTCGGAGCGCTGGAGATGATCACCGGCGTGATGCCGTTCTACTGGTCGTTCCTGGTCCTGCTGGTGCCCACGGGCATCGTGCTGATGACGTTCACCACCTCCGCCAACGCCACGATGCAGCTGAGCGTGGCGCCGGAGATGCGCGGCCGGGTCATGGCGCTGTACATGTTCGTCTTCCTCGGCACCAACCCGCTGGGCGCCCCGATGATCGGCTGGCTCTCCGAGGCGTTCGGCCCCCGTATGACCATCGTTCTGGGCGGTTTGGTGGCCATGCTCGCCGCCCTGGCCGTGGGAGCGCTGGCGGCGCCACGCGGCAGCCTCCGCCGCCTCGCCCCCCGCCGTGACGGCACGCCCGCGCTGGAGACGGCGCCGAAGTAAGCTCTCGTTTCCATGAGACTCTTCGTGGCGCTGGTGCCGCCACCGGAGGTCCTCGACGAGATCGAGGAGTTCATCTCCCCGCTCCGCGCGAAGCCGCCACAGCTTCGCTGGGTTCGCCGGGACCTGCTGCACGTCACGCTGGCCTTCCTCGGTGACGTCGACGACCGCACCCTGCAGCGGCTGCTTCCGCGGCTGCAACGGGCCGTGGGCCGCCACGAACACCTGTCCCTGTCGCTGGCGGGCGCCGGCGCGTTCCCCGGCACCGGCAAGCACGCCCGCGTGCTGTGGTCGGGTCTGTACGGCGACCGCCGCAAGCTGGCCCGGCTGGCGGCCTCGGCGGGCGCGGCGGGACGCAGGGCGGGCACGCCGCCCGACACTCACCGCACGTTCCGTCCTCACCTGACGCTGGCACGCGCCCGCGTCCCGGTGGACGTCCGGCCGCTGCTGGAGCCGCTCCAGACGTTCGCCGGTAGCCCGTGGACGGCCGACTCGGTCCACCTGATGGAGAGCCGCCTGCCGGGCAAGGGACGCACCCAGGTCGAGTACCAGCCCATCAAGACCTGGTCGCTGCGTCCCCCCAAGGACGTCTGATCACAGTTCGGGCGGCGGGGGAGCGGGACGGTCGGCGTCCGGCGGACCCCAGGGAAGCCCGTACCGCTCGCAGGCGCGGCGCAGCTCCTCCAGGTCGGGCGGGAACCCCACCTGGCGGAGCACCCGCCCCGCGGGGCTCCACACCACCAGCCGCGGCATCCGGTCGCCGGTCTCGTCGATGCCGACGCCGCCGACCCGGTCGCGGGCCAGATCCCATTCGACCCGGCCGCGGCGGGTGACGACCGCCAGTCCCGCCGTCGAGACGCGCAACTGGGACCGGTTGCGGTCGTACAGCCAGTAGCCTCCCAGGCCCACCAGCACCCCGGACGGCACCGACCAGCTCGCCGCCGCGGTGAACCCGCCGACGTCCGGGCCGAGCCAGATCGCGCCGAGCAGCGCCACCAGCTCGCACAGCAGGACGCTCACGAGGTACGTCCCGAGCCGGGAACGGCGCGTCGCGTCCAGCAGGGTGCCCGGCGCGTCCGCAGGATTGGCACGCTCCGCCTGGGCGGCCGTGCCCCCCTCCGCCGGGGGAACGGCGGAACCGGACTCCGGCGAGGACAGCGTGGCCACGGCCGAATGGAACGCGGCGGACAGATAGGCGTCGTACTCGGCGTCGGTCACCGGAAGCCCCGCCCGCCGGGCCGACTCGCGCAGGTCGGTACGCGCGATGCGCAGCGTGGACAGCGGCGCCGCGAAGAACTCGTCGCCCTCGGAGTCGTACAGCCGGACCCAGGCGTGCCCGGAGATCGTCAGCAGCTCGATGCCGCCGATCCGGTCCTCCGGCATGCGCAGCACCACGTCGCCCGCCGCGTCCGCCCAGCCGAGGCCCCCATCGGCCACCACCAGCCGCCCGCCGGGGACCTGCGCGAAGATCTCGGGCAGCCCGTCCAGGCCGTACTCGGGCGTGCGCGGCTGCCGCGCCCCCGGCGTGATCACCCGGTAGCCGTGGTCGTCGAGGGCGTGCGCGAGCTGAAAGGTGTCCAGCCCGTGCGCGGGAAGCCGGGCGATCAGCCGCAGCCGGTGATCGAACGCCAGCACCGCCGGGTCGGCGCGCCGGGGCTCGCCGGTCAGCGGGTCGGGCCGCAGCCCGGGACCGGTGACCAGCGCCGCGACCCGCGCCGCCGGAAGCCGCACGGGCTGCCGCGTCCGCGGGACGCCGCGCACCTCCAGCCGGTCGCCGGAGATCGTCCACCGGATCCGCGCGTCCCGCAGCAGCCGCCGCCGCGCCAGCAGCACCGCGCCGATCGCCGCCAGCGCCCAGCAGGCCGCCGCCAGCCTGGCGCCGAACCCGCCGGTCCCCTCCACCGCGATCCGCGCGATCATGATCGCGCCGAGCAGCACGGTCAGCACGCCCAGCGCCACGACCCTGCGGCGGCTGGGCAGCGGCTCCGGCGTCGCCAGCCGCACCGGCTCGCGCGGCGCGGGGGAGGCCGCGGGCTCCCGCTCCACCGTCCCCACGGGGTTGGCGGGCGCCCCGGGGGTCTCCGCCGGTCCGGCGGGGCTCTCGGCGTCCGTCCCGGACGCGGAGGACTCGACGGTGACCGCGGGTTCGGCGGGCTCGGCCGTGGCGACCGGGCCGCGCGGCGGCTCGTGCGCGGCGGCCAGCAGCTTCGCCTCCTGGTCGAGCAGCCGCTGCTCCGCGACCTGATGGCGGGGCAGGCCGAGGTCGTCGGGGCCGTCGCCGGACGGGACGGGCGCCTCGGCCAGCTCGGCGGCGTCACCGTCCAGCAGGTGGATCGGGATGCCCAGCCGCCGGGCCGTCACGAACAGCGGCAGCGGCTCGAACCCCATCGAGTCCAGGGTCCCGATCGGCGTCCGGCCGAACTTGTGCAGGACGGTCAGGACGTTGTCGCCCATCGTCACGGCCAGGCCCTCGACCCGGGCCCGCTCGTACCGGATCATCGGCAGGCCGCCGGGGCCCAGCCTCTCCAGCCCCTCGGCCGACAGCCGCCAGTACGGGCGCGGGCGGCGCCGTCTGGCCTCGGGGGACGCGCCCAGCGCCCACGGCAGCGCCGCCACCGCGACGATCAGCGCCGCCCACAGCCAGACCGGACGGATCGGCAGCAACGCCAGGACCACCGCGAGCAGGGTGAACGGTCCCGCGGCGACCGGACGCCACCGGCCGCCGGGACCGCGCAGGCCCACCAGCTCATGCTCCACAGCAGGCATCCTCTCGCGCGTCCGGTCTCCTTCGCCGCCCTCCGCAGCACGCCCGGAGGTGGCGGACGTCCCGCCCCTCCATCATGATCGCCTGCGCAGCAGCGCGTAACCCAGCGCCGCCGTCGCGCCCAGGGCGACGAACAGCCCGACGCTCGCCCCCGTCGAGTCCCGCCGGCCCTCGGTGGCGTCCCGCTTCGCCTGCGGGGACGCGCTGGAGGTCGTGCTGGGGGACGGCCGCGCCTCCTCGGGAACCGGCACGCGGTACACCGGCTGCGAGACGCCCTCCGAACCGGCCAGCAGCCACCGCCCGTCCGCCGTGTACGTGATCGACTCGCCCTGTTCCTGCGCGGGTATCCCCACCGAGGTCAGCGAGCGGCCGGGCCGCCCGTCGGCGCCCATCCGGTAGATCCGCGCGCCGAAGTAGTTGCGGATGACGAAGGTGCGGCCGTCCGGCGCGAACGCCGCGTCGGTCGCGAGCGTGGGCGCGTCGCCGACCCTGCGCAGGGTGTTGGCACGCTCCGTGCTGAGCTTCGCGGGCGCCCGGTACAGCGCGCCGGTGAACAGCTTGCTGGCGATGTAGAGCCGGTTCGTCCGCGGGTCGATCATCATGGCCTCGGCGTTGCGCGGACCGTCCTCGTAGGTGAACCGGAACGCGGTCGCGCGCAGCGTCCTGGTGCGCAGGCTCGCGGGCTCGGTGACCCGGTACACGGTGACGTACGGCCAGGCCCCGCCGAGGTTGTCCCCGATGTCCGCCACGAAGATCGCCGGTCTGCCGCGCTCGTCCCGTCCCATCGCCATCGCCTCCCAGTCGCGGGCACGGGCGCCCGCCAGGCTCAGCACGGCGCGCGTCCTGCCGTCCGGGCCCAGGGCGAAGATCTGAGCGACGCCGCCGGAGTCGTTGTGGGTGTAGACGACGCCCCGGTGCCTGCGGCTCACCGCGAGCCCGCTGGACTCGTTGATCCGGGGATCGGCGACGGTGAACGCGACCTTCGCGTCGTCCCGCGCACCCCTGCCGGGGGCGTGCGCGGCGGACGCGGGCCGCGGGGCGGCGATCAGGATCGAGCCGGCGAGCAGGGCGGAGGCCG
The DNA here is from genome assembly GCF_043906805.1 of Actinomadura sp. SCN-SB. Lineage (NCBI taxonomy): Bacteria > Bacillati > Actinomycetota > Actinomycetes > Streptosporangiales > Thermomonosporaceae > Actinomadura > Actinomadura sp. SCN-SB. Next base: position 22,027 of record NZ_JBIMPP010000068.1, read on the forward strand.
CGAGGAACGCGGGGAGGGCGGGCGGGGCTCCGGGTCCCGGGCCGGGTCGTCGCCGGGGACGTGACGGGCGCGCTGGCATACTCCGATCATCCCCCGTTCCCGCGCCGAAACGATCACCGCATGCCCCGTGGCCGGGCCTCCCTCAGCCGAACACGGCGCCGGCGACCACGCACAGGATCAGCGCGGTCAGCACGGTCGGGAGGAGCCATCGGGGCGCACGGTTCACGGCATCGAGCTTAATCCACTCCGGCGGCGGCCCCTCCGCCCCGCGCTGGCCGGTCCCGTACGTGACGCACGCCATCCCGCGCCCGTGCCGGGGCCCCGAACCGGACTCCGGCGGTCGGCGTCGAAAACTGCATGTGCGGCTTGTTCGGATTGTTGCGCTCGGCCGGGGCCGAGCACCCCGCCCAGGCGTCGGACGCGTTCGTGGCGCTGGGCACCCTCGCCGAGGAGCGCGGCCGTGACTCCGCCGGCATCGCCCTCTTCACGGGCCACCCGGCGCAGGACGGCGAGGCCCTCGCCCCGGTCGGCGAGGTGGACGGCGTCCGTTCCGACCTGCTGCACGCCGGCTGCCGCGTCGTGAAGGGCCGGGGCGCGTTCTCCGGCACCTGGCGGCCCGACCTCCTCGAACCGCTGGACGAGGCGCCGGTGGCCATGGGCCACACCCGCTGGGCGACCCAGGGGTCCCGGCACGAGCCGGCCAACGCCGGCCCACTGCTCGTCCCGTCCCCGAGCCCGGCGCCCGGCGTGCCCGCCCCTCCCGGCATCGTCGCCACCCACAACGGGGACGTGGACGCGCGGCTGCTGCGCACGCTGTACGAGCTGCCGCCCGCGACCGGCACCACCGACAGCGAGCGGATCTTCCAGGTGCTGGCCCGCAGGCGCACCCCGCGGGAGATCACCGGCGCGCTGTCCACCGTGGTCGGGCGGGCGGCCCTGGCCTGGGTCGACCGGTCGCGTCCCGACCGGGTGCACCTGGCCCGCGCCGCGCTCAGCCCCCTGTACGTCGCCGTGGACACCGAGCACAACCTCTACTGGGCGTCCAACCCCCGCTGGTTCCGGGAGGTCGAGCGGCACACCCGTGTCCGCTTCGCCACCGTCGTCATGCTCCGCGAGGGCACGTACCTGCACACCGGCCTGGTGAGGGGGCGGCCGCAGGTGCTGGCCGGCGCCACGTTCAGGCCGATGGTCCGTCCCATCGACCTGGACGAGCGGGTGTGGACCGGCTTCACCCCGGAGGACAGGGCCCGTGACCGCGCCGAGCTGCGTCACCAGATGATCGGCGGCAACGGCACGGGTCCCCTGCCGACCGTCGTCTAGAGGCGCTCGACGACGTAGTCGATGCAGGCGGTCAGGGCCTCGACGTCCGAGGGGTCCACCGCCGGGAACATCCCGATGCGCAGCTGGTTGCGGCCCAGCTTCCGGTACGGCTCGGTGTCGACGATGCCGTTGGCCCGCAGCGTCGTGGCGACGGCGGCGGCGTCGACCTCGTCGGTGAAGTCGACGGTCCCGACCACGTTCGAGCGCTGCGCCGGGTCGGCCACGAACGGCGTGGCGAACGAGGACTTCTCCGCCCAGGTGTAGAGCCGCTGCGCGGAGTCGGCGGTGCGGGCCGTGGTCCAGGCCAGGCCGCCCTGCTCGTTCATCCACTCGACCTGCTCGGCGAGCAGCAGCAGCGTCGCGACGGCCGGGGTGTTGTAGGTCTGGTCCTTCGCGGAGTTGTCGACCGCGGTCCTCAGGTTGAGGAACTCGGGGATGTACCGGCCGGACGAGGCGATCTCCTCGATCCTGGCCAGCGCGGCCGGGGAGGCCAGCGCGACCCACAGCCCGCCGTCGGCGGCGAAGCTCTTCTGCGGCGCGAAGTAGTAGACGTCGGTCTCGCTCACGTCCACGGGCAGCCCGCCGGCGCCGGACGTGGCGTCCACCAGCACCAGCGCCTCCTCGGCGCTCGCGCCCGCCGGCCGCTTGATCGGCATGGCCACGCCGGTGGAGGTCTCGTTGTGGGTGAGGGCGTAGACGTCGATGCCGTCCTCGGCGCGCGGCAGCGGGTGGGTGCCGGGGTCGGACGCGATCACCGACGGGTCCTCAAGCCAGGGCGCGCCCTTGGTGACCTTGGCGAACTTGCTGGAGAACTCGCCGAACGACAGGTGCTGCGACCGCGACCGGACCAGACCGAACGCGGCGGCGTCCCAGAACGCCGTGGTGCCGCCGTTGCTGAGCAGGACCTGGTATCCCTCGGGCGGCGAGAACAGCTGCGACATGCCCGCGCGGACCCGTCCGACCAGGGACTTGACCGGCTTCTGCCGGTGCGAGGTCCCCATGTACGTCGCCCCGGACCCCGCCAGCGCGGCGAGCTGCTCGGCCCGCACCTTGGACGGGCCGCACCCGAACCGCCCGTCGGCGGGCTTGAGGTCGTCGGGAAGGACAATGGCTGGTTTGGCGCTCTCGGTCACTCGAAAAAGGCTACAGCGTCTCCCACGGGCTCTGGCCGCGGACCCCTGACGTGCGTACGCGGGTCACCGGCGGTGGCGGAGGGCCCAGCCGCCGAGGGCCGCGAGGCCGGTCAGGCAGAGCGCCGCGATCGTGGCGGGCGGGTAGAGCCAGGGGTCGTCGCGGCCGTGGGCCTTGACGGCCGTGGTGATCGAGTCGTAGGCCAGGAAGCCCAGCAGGGCGGCCATGAGGACGAGGGTGAGGCGCCCCGCAACGGCGTTGGTGCGGCGCCGCCTCTCTTCTCGCTCCGCCTCGTACCGCCGCAGCTCCTCGGCCTGGTCCGCCCGGCGTCCCTCGCCGACGCCGGGCGCCGGGCCGATGTCGCCTTCCAGCGCCCCTTCGAGGGGGTCGGCGTCGTCGTCGGTCACGTGCCAAGAATGGCAAAACGCGGTCGGGCTCGGGAACCGTGGGCTCGTGGGGCTCGGAAAGGTCGGGGGACGGGGGTCCCGGGGACGGCTTGCTCTGGCGCTTACCTCTTGAGGACCTCGGCGGCTCCGGGGACCTCGTCGATGGAGCGGGTGCCGGGGCCGACGTACCGGGCGCTGGGGCGGACGAGGCGGCCGGTGCGCTTCTGCTCCAGGATGTGGGCGGCCCATCCCGCCGTACGGCCGCAGGTGAACATGGCGGGCATCATCCCGGTCGGGACCTCGGCGAAGTCGAGGATGACCGCCGCCCAGAACTCGACGTTGGTCTCGATCGCGCGGTCGGGACGGCGCTCGCGCAGCTCGGCCAGGGCGGCGTCCTCCAGGGCCTTGGCGGCCTCGTACCGGGGGGCGCCGAGCTCCTTGGCGGTGCGCCGCAGGACGCGGGCGCGCGGGTCCTCGGCGCGGTAGACGCGGTGGCCGAAGCCCATCAGCCGCTCGCCGGAGTCGAGGATGCCGGTGACGACCTTGCGGGCGTCGCCGAGCTGCTCCACTTTTTCGATCATCGGCAGCACCCGCGCTGGCGCGCCGCCGTGCAGCGGGCCGGACATGGCGCCGATCGCGCCGGAGATGCTGGCGGCCACGTCCGCTCCGGTGGAGGCGATGACGCGGGCGGTGAAGGTGGAGGCGTTGAGCCCGTGCTCGGCGGCCGACACCCAGTACGCGTCGATGGCCTGGACGTGCTTGGGATCCGGTTCGCCGCGCCATCGGATCATGAACCGTTCGGTGATGGTCTCGCCCTCGTCGATGCGCGACTGCGGCACCATCGGCTGCGAGACGCCGCGGGCCGACTGCGCCACGAACGACAGGGCCGTGACCGATACTCGGGCGAGGTCGGCGCGGGCCTCCTCGTCGGAGATGTCCAGCAGGGGGCGCATCCCGTACGCGGGGGCCAGGATGGGCAGCGCGCTCTGCACGTCCACGCGGACGTCACCGGAGGTCACCGGGAGCACGTGGGGCTCGGCGGGGGCGAGGCCGGGGGTGAAGCTGTTGTCGACGAGCAGGCCCCAGGCGTCACCGAAGGAGACGCGGCCGACCAGGTCCTCGATGTCGACGCCGCGATAGCGGAGGGCGCCTCCTTCCTTGTCCGGTTCGGCGATCTCGGTCTCGAAGGCCACGACCCCTTCGAGACCGGGTTTGAAGTCGGACATGGTGTCCTGCCTTTCTCCTGCTAGTGATAAGGCGGTGCCGTGCCATTGAACCCTGTCCGTCCTACTGAGGAGTACCCAGGTCCCTTTGAGATGCACTACCGCAGGTGAGAGAGTCGGTCTTCGTGGAAAAACCGACACCCGACCCGGCGGGGCTCCGGAAAACCTATGAGGGCGGGGAGCTCGCGGAGGAGGCCCTTCCCGCCGACCCGCTGGAGATGTTCGCGGCCTGGTTCGCCGACGCGGCGGGACTCGCGGCGCTGCCGGAGCCGAACGCGATGGTGCTCGCCACGGCGTCGGCGCGGGCGGTGCCGAGCGTGCGGACGGTGCTGCTCAAGGGATACGGCCCGGACGGGTTCAGGTTCTTCACGAACCTGACCTCCAGGAAGGGACGGGAGCTCGCCGAGAACCCCAGGGCCGCGCTGGTGTTCCCGTGGCATTCGATGCATCGCCAGGTGATCGTGAACGGGCCCGTCGAACGGCTTTCCCGGGAGGAGACCGCGGCCTATTTCCGCACCCGTCCCTATGGCTCGCGGCTGGGCGCCTGGGCCAGCGAGCGCCAATCCGCGGTGATCTCGGGACGCGCGGAACTGGAGGAACGCTGGGCCGAGCTGGCCCGCCGGTGGCCGGATCCGGCCACCACGCCCGGGGGGCCGGAGGACGGCGCGGGTGAGGACGCGGTGCCGCTGCCCGACTTCTGGGGCGGGTTCCGGGTCGTCCCGGAGACGATCGAGTTCTGGCAGGGCCGTCCCAACCGCCTGCACGACCGGCTGCGCTACCGCTGCGTTCCGCCGGGCACCCCGGGACGCGGCGCGATCTGGAAGGTGGAGAGACTTTCTCCGTGAAGTCAGACAAACCCGATCCCGTCCGGCGTGGCGACCGCCGCAGGCTCCGCGGGATCGGGCTCAGCGGCATCGCCATCGACGTCAGGCCGCTGCGCTCCCCCGCCTACCGGCGGCTGTGGCTCGGCCAAGGCGTGTCGTTCATCGGTTTCCAGGTCACCGCCGTCGCCGTGCCGGTCCAGGTGTACGAGATGACACGCTCGTCGTTCTGGGTCGGCGTCCTGGGCGTGGTCAACCTGGTGCCGCTGATCGTCTTCGGTCTGTGGGGCGGCGCGGTCGCCGACCACATGGACCGGCGCAGGCTGCTGTTCGTGTCGTCCTGCGTGACCTGGGTGTCGACGCTGCTGCTCCTGGCCCAGGCGCTGCTGGGGCTGGAGAATCTCGGCCTGATCATGGGCGTGGTGGCGGTGCAGGCCACCGGGTTCGCGATCTCGTCGCCGACCCGGAACGCGATCATCCCCAGGCTGCTGGAGCCGCCGCTGGTCCCGGCGGCCAACACGCTCAACTTCACCGCGAGCCAGATCGGGATGCTGGCCGGGCCGCTGTTCGCCGGGGTGCTGCTGGCCCGCTGGAGCTTTTCGGCCGCCTACGCGCTGGACGCCGTGCTGTTCACGGTCGGCCTGTACGCGGCGCTGCGGCTGCCGGCCATCCCGCCGCTCGGCAGGATCACCGGCACGCCGGGGCTGCGCTCGGTGATCGAGGGCTTACGCTACCTGGCCACCCAGCCGGTGCTGCTGATGTCGTTCGTGGTCGACATCATCGCGATGGCCGTGGCGATGCCCCGGGCGCTGTTCCCCGAGCTGGCCGACACCCGTTTCGGCGGTGGGGAGGCGGTGGGCTGGCTGTTCGCGTCCATCGCGATCGGCGCGTTCGCGGGCGGGCTGGTGTCCGGCTGGATCGGCCGCGTGCACCGCCAGGGCCTGGCGCTGATCGGCTCGATCGTGGTGTGGGGGCTGGCCGTGGCCGCCGCCGGGCTGGCGCACAGCCTGTGGCTGGCCGTCGTGCTGCTGGCGGTCGGCGGCGCGGCCGACCTGGTGTCGGCGGTCTTCCGGCAGACGATGCTCCAGACGTACGCGCCCGACGAGATGCGCGGCCGCCTCCAAGGCGTGTTCGTCGTGGTCGTCGCGGGCGGCCCGCGGCTGGGGGACGTGCGCGCCGGTGCCACCGCGGCGGTGGCGGGCGCCACGGTCTCCTGGGTGGGCGGCGGCCTGGCCTGCGCCGTGCTCGTCGTGATCGCGGCACTGGCCGTGCCGGCCCTCCTGCGGTACGACACCCGCACGGCAAGGCCCGTACGGGTCGACTCCGACGCCCCGGCCACCGACCGTCCCGCGGACTAGGCGAGCGCCTCCGCGGCGACCCTGAGATCGTCCACCAGGCCGGCGTAGACGGCGTCGCGGTCGTCCGCGCGCAGCACGGCCGAGGGATGGATGGTGGCCAGCAGCCGGATCTCGGCGCCGGCCGCCTCCCCGGGGTCGCGGGCGCGCCGCTCCCGCGCGGCCGTCTCGGCGGCCACCTTCGCGGCCTTGGGCCGCCCGATCAGGTCGAGATCGGGCAGCGGCAGCAGCTCGCCGCGCTGCCTGGTCACCCGGAACGAGCCGCCCAGCAGGGCCTTCGCGGCGACCGCGCCCAGCGCCACCACGACCTCGGGGTCCAGCGCCCGCAGCTCGGCCAGCAGCCAGGGCCGGCAGGCCCGCATCTCACCGGCGTTCGGCGTCTCGTGGATGCGGCGCTTGCCGCCGCTCGCGGTGTGCTTGAACTTGAAGTGCTTGACGGCGTTGGTGACGTAGGCGTCGTGCCGGTCGATGCCGGCCTCGGCCAGGGCCCGGTCGAGGATCCGCCCGGCCGGGCCGACGAACGGGGCTCCCTTGCGATCCTCCTGGTCGCCCGGCTGCTCGCCCACGAAGACGACCCGGGCGCCCGGCTCACCGGCGCCGAAGACCGTCTGGGTGGCGTTCTCGTGGAGAGGGCATCCCTCGCACCGCTCCGAGGCCCGCCTCAGGGCCTCCAGATCATGCCGCTCCTCGGGGTCTTTCGGCAGGTAGGGGGTGGCGTCATGGGAAGAATCGGCGTCCATCGTGCGTTACGTCCTACCCGCCGTGCGGGGGATATGTTCGCGCGCACTCCCTGGACGGGTCCGGGCAAGTAAACTCGTGCTCACAAGACTGGAGGGAGCTGTGACCTCACACGGCCTGATCGACACCACCGAGATGTACCTCCGGACGGTGTTCGAGCTCGAAGAGGAGGGGATCGTCCCCCTCCGCGCGCGCATCGCCGAGCGGCTCTCGCAGAGCGGTCCCACGGTGAGTCAGACGGTGGCTCGGATGGAGCGCGACGGGCTGTTGCGGGTCCAGGGCGACCGTCACCTCGAACTGACCGAGAGCGGGCGCGGGCTGGCCACCCGTGTGATGCGCAAGCATCGCCTCGCCGAGTGTCTGCTGGTCAACGTGATCGGCCTGCCCTGGGAGGACGTCCACATCGAGGCGTGCCGCTGGGAGCACGTGATGTCGGAGGAGGTCGAGCGGCGGCTGGTGGCCCTGCTGGACAACCCGACCTCGTGCCCGCACGGCAACCCCATCCCCGGCCTGGACGAGCTGGGCGGCCACGGTGAGGAGTCGCAGGCCCCCGTCTCCGTCATGACCGAGGTGGCCACCGCGTCCGGCGCGCCCGCCGTGATCCGCCGGATCAGCGAGCAGGTGCAGAGCGACAGCGATCTGATGCTTAAACTCAAGCAGATCGGGATACAGCCCGGACGGGAGGTGACCCTCCTGGAGAGCGACGACGGTGTGCGGGTGACCTGTGACGACGAGGACGGCGGTCCGGCGACCGAGCTCTCCCGCGACATCGCCGAGCACGTGTTCGTCAGCCCCCGGTGACGACCCGAGGCCCGCGGAACCGTGCCCGCGGGACAGCGCGGCCCTTCCACCGCTGCACCCAGGTGGACGCTCCGCCGGAGCCGTCCCTGGAGCGGTCTATACCGAAGATCTCCATATCGGCGTGCGGATCGCGCGTATCCGGGTGGCGACTTCGTCGTTCAATACCAGTGAGGTGCGCGCGGCATCGGCGGTGCGAAGCCCGGTGATCGCGTTCCGGGGGGCTCCGCGGACGTCCGCGCCGCGGCGTACGGCAGCGACGAGGGCGGCGAAGGCAACGACGACGGCATCTATGACAGGAGCCGTACCGCAGTGACTTCGGTGAGCAGGGTGGGCGTATGAAGCGTTGGGGGGAGTCGCCGTTCGATGCGCACCTGCCGCCCGAGACCGTCCTGAACCAGATGGAGATGGCGGTCGTGGTGTGCGACCGCTTCAGCAACGTCATCTACGCCAACGCCTTCGCGCGGCAGCTGTTCGGCTTCGGCGGCGACGAGATCATCGGGCATTCGGTGCTGTCGCTGGGCATCGCCGAGGAGGACCACGAGCAGGCCACCGAGCTGGCCCGGCACGTGCTCAAAGGGAACGTGTGGGAGGGCACCTTCTGCAACCTGCGGGCCGACGGCACCTCCGTCTACACCCGCGCGCACGCCGTCCCGCTGCGCCATCCCTCCGGCGCGGTCGACGGGGTGGTGATCCTCGCCCGTGAGGCGCTGCGCAGCAACCAGCGCGAGCAGGAGCGTTACGGCCTGATGGAGCGTATCGGCGAGCGGCTGAGCGGCTCGCTGGAGTTGCAGACCACGCTGCGCCGGGTGGCCGACACGCTGGTGCCGCAGTTCGCCGACCACTGCTTCATCGACCTGTTCAGCGGCGACCGGCTCTACCGCCGGGTGTCGTGGCACGCCGGAGGGTGGGAGCCGCCGCCGGGCACCTGGGCGGAGGTCGGCGAGCCGGTGAGCTACCCGCCCGACCACTTCAACGCCAAGGCGATGAAGCGCCGTGACGCGGTGCTCGTCGAGGACATGGTGCAGCACCGGTTCTCCGCGCCCAACGACGCCGGCAAGCGGCTGGGCGACGAACTGGGCATCACCTCGGTGATCGCCGCGCCGCTGCTGGTGCGGGGCGAGCTGCTGGGCGTGATGAGCCTGGCGCTGTCCAGCCTCACCAAGCGCGCCGACCCGCACTACGACGGGTTCGACCGCGACCTGCTGGGCGCGATCGCGAGCCGGGTGGCGCTGGCGGTGGACAACTCGCTGCTGTTCGAGGAGGAGCGGGAGACCGCGCTGGCGTTCCAGAAGCACCTGCTCCCCGGGGAGCGCCCGCCCCGGCTGGACGGCCTGCAGATCGCCTGGCGGTACGAGCCGGCCCGGCCGCTGGAGTCGCACGGGCACGGCATCCAGACCCAGGTCGGCGGCGACTGGTACGACGTGATCCCGCTGTCGGCCGGGCGGGTCGGGCTGGTCATCGGCGACGTGGAGGGCCGCGGCGCCCGCGCCGCCGCCGTGATGGGCCAGCTCCGGGCGGCGCTGCGGGCGTTCGCCCAGGACGACAAGCCGCCCGCGGAGATCCTGCGCAAGCTGGACGAGTGGGTGCGCACGATGACCCGTCCCGAGCGCATCAGCTCCGGCTGGAACAGCGACGACCTGGTCCGCCCCCCGCTGGTGTCGTGCACGTACTTCGTGTACGACGCCTGGTCGCGGGTGCTGGAGTTCGCCAACGCCGGGCACGACCCGCCACTGCTGATCGCCGATGGCGAGGTCGGCGAGCTGACGTTCGAGAGCGAGGGCGCCATGCTGGGCGTCCGCGCCGCCGGGATGGGCGGGGAGATCTTCTTCACCGAGGAGACCGCCGAGCTGAAGCCCGGCGCCACGCTGGTGCTCTACACCGACGGCCTGGTGGACCGGCGGGCCAGGGAGGACGGCGACTACCACAGCCGCGAGGAGGCCCGTGAGCAGGTGCGGGCCGCCGTGGAGAAGGTCGCGCGCGGGAACGTGGAGGACATCGCCAGGGCCGCCTACGACGCCATCCCCGGCGAGATCAACGACGATGTCGCGATCGTGGTGATCCGTACCGCGGCCGAGGAGCTGGCCGTGGAGGAGCGCACCTTCCCGGCCGAGCCGATCATGGTGTCGGAGGCGCGCCGCCTGGCCGCCGACACCTTCGCGGCGTGGGGCATGCTGGACGAGCAGGCGGAGCTGGCCTGCCTGCTGGTCTCCGAGATCGTGACGAACGTGGTGCTGCACGCCTCGACCAGTCCCGCGCCGCGCCGCGAGCTGGTGCTGGAGGGGATGCCGCTGGTGCAGTTCAACACCGGGTCCGGCGAGTACGGCGACGGCGACCCCGGAGGCCCCGGGTACGGCCCGGGCGCGTTCGACGAGGACGACTGGAACCTGGGCGCCGACCTGGGGCGCAGGGAGCCGCCGTCCAAGGAGTTCCGGCTGCGGCTGCGGCGCGGCGCCGAGGCGATCTGGGTCGAGGTGTTCGACTCCGACATGAGGCTGCCCCGGATCCGCAGCGCGGGCGAGACGGACGAGGGCGGCCGGGGGCTCTACCTGGTCGACCAGCTCGCCAGCCGCTGGGGCGCCCGTCCCACCGCCGACGGCAAGGCCGTCTGGTTCGAGCTGCCGCTCACCTCCTGACGCCGCCTCGTGCCCTGACCTCCTGACCCGCGTCAGGGGACGAGCACGGCCGCCCCGGTGAACCGCCCGGCGGACAGGTCCGCCAGGGCGGTGTCGGCCTCGTCCAGCGGGTACGGGCGGGTCGTGGCCCTCACCCGCATCCGGTCCGCGAGCCGCAGGAACTCCTCGCCGTCCGCGCGGGTGTTCGAGGTGACCGAGCGGACCTGCCGTTCCTGGAACAGGTGCTTCTCGTAGTTCAGCACGGGGACGTCGCTGAGGTGGATGCCGGCGATGGCGAGGGTGCCGCCGCGGTCGAGCGCGCTCAGCGCGGCCGGGACGGTCTCCCCGGCCGGGGCGAACGTGACCGCCGCGTCCAGCGGGCACGGCGACGCGTCGTACACGTCGCCCGCCCACGTGACGCCGAGGGTCAGCGCCAGTTCCCTGGCCGCCGTGCCGCGCGTGAAGACGTACACCTCGGCGCCCTCGGCGAGCGCGACCTGCGCGGCCAGATGCGCGGAACCACCGAACCCCCACAGGCCGAGGCGCCCGCCGGGTGGCAGCTCGGCACGGCGCAACGCCCGGTATCCGATGATCCCCGCGCACAGCAGTGGCGCGGCCTCGACGTCGTCGAGCCCTTCCGGCAGCTTGTAGGTGAACGCGTCGACGGCGATGGCGTACTCGGCGTACCCGCCATGCGCGTCCCAGCCGGTGTAGCGGGAGTTGGGGCACAGGTTCTCGCTGCCGCGGCGGCAGAACCTGCAGGCGCCGTCGGTGCCGCGCAGCCAGGCCACGCCCACGCGGTCGCCGACGTCGTGCAGGCAGCCGGGTCCGGCGGCGGTCACCTCGCCGACGATCTGATGGCCCGGGGTCACCCGCGGCAGGTGGACGGGCAGGTCGCCCTCGGCCACGTGCAGGTCCGTGCGGCACACGCCGCAGGCCAGCACCCGTACCAGCAGTTCGCCGGGACCGGGCTCGGGGACGTCCCGATCGATGAGCCGCATCGGCCCGTCCTGTATCGGTCCCGGTTTCTCCACCACCCAAGCCCGCATGCCACAACGCTACGCCCGAGGCGCCCACGGGAACGGAAGGGCCCGGTCAAATGGGCTCGGCGGCCACATGCGCCCAGGACTGGGTGAACCAGAGCTCCCCGTTGATGATGCGGGGTTTGGCGCCGGTGCGGGGGCCGCCGTCGACCTCGTCCAGCAGCGCGGCGCGGATCCGGTCGGCGGCCTGCGGGTCGCGCGCCCCGGCCAGCCACGGCTCCAGGGGACGTTCCACGGTGAACACGTCCAGGCGGCGGATGCTGGCGCCGGCGGAAGTGATCAGGTCGGTGACGGCGGCGATGGACGGGGTGCCGGGATGGTCGGGGTCGCGGAGCCGTTCCAGCCTGTCCCGGTCCGGCTGGGCCAGGTTGCCGCGCACCAGATCGGCGATGATCAGGCGTCCGCCGGGCCTGCACACCCGTAGCAACTCGCGCAGAACGCGTTCGGGCTCGCCCAGCGTGTAGAGCGAGAACCGGGCGGTGACCAGGCTGAAGCTGTCGTCGCGGTACGGGAGGGCGGTGGCGTCGGCGCGGACCCGCACCGGGTCGGGCGTGCCCCGCCTGGCGATCGCGATGTCCTGGCGCGTGGCGCCGGCCCGCCGCGCGCCGCCGGTCCGCGGCGGATCCCCGCCCTGCCCGGAGCCGCCGCCGTCGCCCCTGCTCGGGCGGTATTCCGGGACCCCGGGGAGCCGTACGGGGCCGGTGCCGAACGTCACGGTGGACGTGCGCCCCCCGGCGTCGCGTCCACCGCCGGAGGATCGGTGGGGCAGCGCGTCCACCGCGGTCACATGGCGGACCTGCGGTGAGAGGGCCGCGGGCATCGGCCCGCGCCCGCGCGCCACGTCGAGGCAGACGTCGTCGGGTTCGGGTTCGGCGAAGTCGAGCAGGCGCCGCAGGTGGGGGGCGATGGGGGCCGCGGGGGCCTGCGTGATCGTCGCCGGTCTCGGCACGTCTGCTCTCCTCGGCTCCGGGCGGCTTCAGGTTGCGGGGCGCTCGGACCGCAGGCGTCGCGTACCGGCGGCCGAGCCGGGTCGAAGCCGGTCTCGAAGGTTATGACTCCCCGTCCCCGAGGTTTGTTCACCTCCCCGGTACGGACTTCGTCAGTCCAGGCTCTGTCCCCACAGCGCCAGGACGACGAGGACGAACACGGTGATGACCGCCGCGCGGCCCGGGACGGGAAGGCGTAGCTTCGACGCGGTCCAGCGCACCACGAAGGCGCCCAGCAGGGCGACGACGGCGAGGGAGAGGATCCCTTCCATGACCGACAGACTAGACGGTCGAATTTCGTTCGGTGCGGGGATAGCCTCGCAGCGTGGCAGATGCGAAGGAAGACGAGAAGCGGGACACGGTGGACGATCTGATGCTCCAGTTGGCCCGGGGACGGGTGGTGTTGGGCGTGGCGGCGTTCACCCTTCCGGGACTGACCGTCCGGCTCATGGGGATGGGGAAGGGCCGCGACCCGGGCCGTGACTTCGTCACCCGGATGTTCGCCGCCAGGGAGATCGCGCTCGGCGCCGGCTACCTGCTCAGCAAGGAGCCGAACCGCAAACTGTGGGCGCGGCTAGGGCTGGCCGTGGACGGTCTCGACACGCTCAACGCCCTGCGCTCGCGCAAGGGACTGCCGCTCTGGGTCACCGCGGGCGCGACCGCCGTCGCCGGAGGCTGCACCGCCCTCGGCACCGCCAAGGTGACACGCGACCTCCTCTGAGCGCGGCGCCGCGCGGGCGCGACCGCCCCGGCGGGCCCCCGTGATGGGGGATCTTGGCTGGGTAGGGGACCGGCATGACTACCGGGGGCGCGACGCTCGGTGGGCCGCCGGCGTCCACGCCAAAGGGCCGGGACCTGTACGTGATCCTCGGCTCGCTGATGCTGACGTTGCTGCTGGCCGCGCTGGACCAGACGATCGTGTCCACGGCGCTGCCGACCATCGTCAGTGAGCTCGGCGGGCTGAACCACCTGTCGTGGGTGGTCACCGCGTACCTGCTGGCGGCGACCGCGTCCACGCCGCTGTGGGGAAAGCTGGGCGACCAGTATGGGCGCAAGCGGCTGTTCGAGACCTCGATCGTCATCTTCCTGGTCGGGTCGGCGCTGTGCGGGCTCGCCCAGGACATGCTCGAACTGATCATCTTCCGGGCCGTGCAGGGGCTGGGCGGCGGCGGGCTGATCGTGCTCGTGATCGCGATCGTGGGGGACGTGGTGCCGCCCCGCGAGCGCGGCCGCTACCAGGGGATGTTCGGCGCGGTCTTCGGGGTGGCCAGCGTGGTCGGGCCGCTGGTGGGCGGGTGGTTCGTGGACCATCTGTCCTGGCGCTGGGTGTTCTACGTCAACCTGCCGATCGGGATCCTTGCGCTGGTGACCATCGCCGCCGTCCTGCACGGGGAGTCCCGGAGGGAGCGGCACCGCATCGACTACGCGGGCATCGTGCTGCTGGTGGGGTGGGCGGTCGCGCTGGTGCTGCTGACCACCTGGGGCGGCACCCAGTACGACTGGCTGTCCCCGGAGATCATCGGCCTGGCGGTGGCGGCGGTGCTGCTGATCGCGGCGTGGGTACGGGTGGAGCGGCGGGCGGCCGAGCCGGTGATGCCGCCCCGGCTGTTCGCCAACGCGACGTTCCCGGTGGGCTCGGCGATCAGCGCGGTGGTCGGCTTCGCGATGTTCGGGGCGCTCACCTTCCTGCCGCTGTTCCTCCAGGTGGTGAACGGCGTGTCGGCGACCACGTCCGGGCTGCATCTGCTGCCGCTGATAGCCGGGCTGCTGACGGCCTCGGTGTCCTCGGGCCAGGTGATCAGCCGTACCGGGCGCTACAAGGTGTTCCCCGTGCTGGGCACGCCGCTGATCGCGGTGGCGCTGTGGCTGTGCTCGCGGATGGACGAGAACACCGGCGCGCTGTCGGCGAGCCTGCGCTTCGCGCTGCTCGGCCTCGGCCTCGGCATGGTGATGCAGGTGCTGATCATCGCCGTGCAGAACGCGTCGTCGTACGAGGACCTGGGCGCGGCCACGTCCGGGGTGACGTTCTTCCGGCAGATCGGCGGGTCGTTCGGTGTGGCGGTGTTCGGCTCGATCTTCAGCAGCGCGCTCGCGCGGAACACCGAGGAGCTGCTGCGCGGCGCCAGGCTGCCGCCGGGATTCAGTCCCGAGGCGGCGCAGGCCGACCCGACGACCCTGAACCGGCTGCCGCCGCGGCTGCACGCCATGCTGATCCACGCCTATTCCGAGTCCATCGGGTCGGTGTTCCTGTGGGCGGTCCCGGTGGCGGCCGTCGCGTTCGTGCTGACCTGGTTCCTGCGCGAGCTGCCGCTGCGGGAGACCGCGCAGGCCCGCGGCGTCGAGGACGCGGTCGGGCCGGCGCCGACCAGCGGCTCGTCCAGGGACGAGATGCTGCGGGCCCTCAGCGAGCTGATGCGCAGGGACCCGCACGCCAAGGAGATGTACGCGCGGCTCGGCTCCCTGGCGGGCGTGGACCTGCCCGCGGGCAGCATGTGGGCGCTGTGCCGGATCTCACGATCGCCGATCGCCGGCGCCGACCTCGCCGCGCTGGCGGACGTCCCGGTCGAGCGGGGACGGCCGTTCATCGACCGCCTGGTCGAGGCCGGGCTGGTCGTCCGGGAGGACGACGGCACGCTGAGGATCACCGAGCGGGGCAGGGAGGTCAAGCGCAAGCTGGTCGAGGCCCAGCGCGCCGCCCTGGCCAGCCATCTGACCGGCTGGTCCCCCGAGGAGCATCCCGAGCTGGCGTCCCTGCTCACCCGGCTGGCCGAGGAGTCGCTGTGGGACGAGACGGGCGCGGAGGCCATCCGGCAGGAGCCGCGAACCTAGCCTGAGGTAACCTCGTACCGACCAACCGAATCGGTTTCGGTTTCCGGGACGGAACCCGACCCACATTGGAGGCGCAGTGGCCGAGGCTTACATCGTCGGCGCGGTCCGTACCCCCGTTGGCACCAAGAAGGGTGCCCTCAAAGATGTCCACCCCGCGGATCTCGGGGCGCACGTGCTCAAGGAACTGATCGACCGTACCGGGGCGGACCCGTCCGCGGTCGAGGACGTCATCATGGGCTGCGTCATGCAGGTCGGCCCGCAGTCCCTGGACATCGCGCGCACCGCGTGGCTGTCGGCCGGGCTGCCCGAGGGCGTGCCGGGCGTGACCATCGACCGGCAGTGCGGCTCGTCCCAGCAGGCCGTCCACTTCGCCGCGCAGGGCGTGCTGTCGGGCACCCAGGACCTGGTGGTCGCCGCCGGCGTCGAGCAGATGGCCATCGTCCCGATGGGGTCCTCGGTCGCCATGGCCCTGGAGAAGGGGATGCCCTTCCCGTACGGCGACGGCTGGGCCGAGCGGTACGGCCAGCAGGAGATCTCGCAGTTCCGCGGCGCCCAGCTGATGGCCGAGAAGTGGGGCTTCAAGCGCCAGGACCTGGAGGAGTACGCGCTGGAGAGCCACCGGCGCGCCTGCAAGGCCATCGAGGCCGGGTACTTCGACCGGGAGATCGCCCCGCTGGCCGGGCTCGCCAAGGACGAGGGCGCCCGTCCCGACACCTCACTGGAGAAGATGGCGGAGCTCAAGCCGCTGCGCGAGGGCTGGGACATCACCGCCGCCGTCGCCTCGCAGATCTCCGTGGGCGCCTCGGCGCTGCTGATCGCCTCCGAGGACGCCGTCAAGCGGTACAACCTCACCCCGCGGGCGCGGATCCACACCCTCGCCGTGTGCGGGTCGGACCCGGTCTACATGCTGACCGGCCCGATCCCCGCCACCGAGAAGGCGCTGGCCAGAAGCGGCCTGAAGATCGACGACATCGACGTCTTCGAGGTCAATGAGGCGTTCGCCCCCGTCCCGATGGCCTGGGCCAAGGACACCGGCGCGTCGCTGGAGAAGACCAACCCCAACGGCGGCGCGATCGCCCTGGGTCACCCGCTCGGCGCCACCGGCGGCGTCCTGATGACCAAGCTGCTGCACGAGCTGGAGCGCACCGGCGGCCGGTACGGCCTCCAGACCATGTGCGAGGGCGGTGGCCAGGCCAACGCCACTATCATCGAGCGGCTCTAGCGGCCCGGCCCGCACGCTCCGGCGGCCCGTGGACCGGCCGCCGGAGCGTGCGGACGCGCCATCGTCTCGCGATGGCCGATGTCGTCGGACGGCTGGGGAGCGGGCTGGGCCATGGACGAGACGATCCTGTACGAGGTCACCGAGCGGATCGCCCGGATCACCCTCAACCGGCCGGAGGCGCGCAACGCGCTCAGCGACCGGATGATCGACGAACTGCTGGCCGCGTTCGCCCGCGCGAGGGACGACGACGGCGTGCGGGTGATCGTCCTCACCGGGGCGGGCGACCGGGCCTTCTGCGCCGGGGCGGACCTCGGCGGGCTCGGCGAGGCCCAGGCGGACGGGCGGCCGGTCGCCGACCCTGACGCGATCCGGCGCAGCGCCCCCTACCGGCTGTTCACGGCGTTCCCCGCGCTCGGCAAACCGATCATCGCGCGGCTGGCCGGGCACGCGGTCGCGGGCGGGCTCGGGCTGGCCGCGTCCTGCGATCTGGTGGTCGCGGCGGACGATGTCACGCTCGGGACGCCGGAGGTGAACGTCGGGCTCTGGCCGATGATGATCATGGCGATCGTCAACCGGAACGTGCCGCCCAAGCACGCGTTCAAGCTGTACTACACGGGGCAGCGGATCAGCGCCGCCGAGGGCCGTGAGATCGGCCTGGTCACCGAGGTCGTCCCGCGCGCCGACCTGGACGCCCGCGTGGACGAGCTGGCCGCGGCGATCGCCGCCAAGAGCCCGCTCGGGCTGCGCAGGGGACGCGACGCGTTCTTCGCCATCGAGGGCCGTCCGCTGGACGAGCAGGTGGAGTACCTGCTGGGCGAACTGGTCGCCCTGGCCGCCGGCGAGGACGCCAAGGAAGGCGTTTCCGCGTTCCTGGAGAAGCGGACCCCCGACTTCAAGGGCCGCTAGACGGCCAGGCTGAGGGCCCGCTGGATGCGGTCGGCGGTGGCCTGGATGCGGTGCGCGGACGCCTGGATCTTCGGGAGCCGCCCGGCGCGGCAGGAGACGGCGAGGGCGCCCACGACCGTGCCGGCGGCGTCGGCGACGGGCACGGCGGCGCAGCCGGTGCCGAGCGCGTACTCCTCGTGGTCCAGGGACACCGTGGCGGGCTCGGCCAGCAGCTCCAGGAGACGCCGCTCGTCGGTGATGGTGTTGGGGGTCAGGTCGACCAGCGGGTGCCTGGCCACGTAGTCGCGGCGGCGGTCCTCGCTGAGCTGGCGCAGCACGCACTTGCCGATCGCGGTGGCGTGCGCCGCCTCGTCGAAGCCGACCCACAGGTCGACCCGGGGCGCGCGGGGGCCGTCGGCGATGTCGACGACGCGGATCTCGTCGTCCACGTGCATGCTGAAGTACGTCGCCACGCCGAGCTCGTCGCGCAGCGCGATCAGCGTGGGGCGGATCCGGGCGAGGGTCTGCTGGGCCTTGCTCCGTCCGTGCAAGGACTGGACGCGGTCGCCGAGGACCCACACGCCGTCGGACAGCCGCATCGCGTACCCCTCGTGGGCCAGGGTGCGCAGCAGGTGGTAGGCGGTGGCGAGCGGAAGGCCGGCCTCGCGGGCAAGCTGCTTGGCCGGGGCGCCGTTGGGATGCGAAGCCACCGCCTCCATCAGGCGCAGCGCCCGCTGCACCGAGGCGATGAGGGTCGGTTTCCGTGTCTCGTCCATCACGGACAGCGAACCCTTCCGCACAGCCCAGGTCAAGGTCTTTGCCGACACTCGCCACAACGTGGCCGTCCGCGCCCGCCGCCCGGAACCGAATGATGGGTCTACTCAAGGGTACGACTCGGGAGTAACTTGCGAGAGAGGCCCGGACGAACGCCCCGGATCCAGGAGCCGGTATGAGCCAGACGAGCGGCCAGACGAGCGGCGAGGCCACCGAGCGCACAGTGGACGAACGCACCGCCAGGAAGGTCGCCGAGGAGGCGCGCGACGCCGAATGGCGTCTGCCGAGCTTCGGCAAGCAGCTCTTCCTCGGGGACTTCCGGCTCGATCTCGTCCATCCCCATCCACGTCCCGACGAGGCCGCCGCCCAGCGGGGTGAACGGTTCCTCGCCAGGCTCAAGGAGTTCTGCGCGACCCGGATCGATCCCGCGCGGATCGAACGGGAGGCGCGGATCCCCGACGAGGTGATCGACGGCCTGCGCGAGCTGGGCGCGCTCGGGATGAAGATCCCGGAGCGCTACGGCGGGCTCGGACTCAGCCAGCTCTACTACGGCCGCGCGCTGATGGTGGTCGGCTCGGTGAACCCGGCGCTGGCGGCGCTGCTGTCGGCGCACCAGTCCATCGGCGTACCGCAGCCGATCAAACTGTTCGGCACGGCCGAGCAGAAGGAGACCTGGCTGCCGCGCTGCGCCAGGCAGATCAGCGCGTTCCTGCTCACCGAGCCCGACGTGGGCTCCGACCCGGCGCGGCTGCACGCCACCGCCGTGCCCGACGGCGACGACTACGTCCTGGACGGCGTGAAGCTGTGGACGACCAACGGCGTCGTCGCCGACCTCGTCGTGGTGATGGCCCGGGTCCCCGAGTCCGAGGGGCACCGGGGCGGCATCTCCGCGTTCGTCGTCGACATGGACAGCCCCGGGATCACCGTCGAGAACCGCAACGCGTTCATGGGGCTGCGCGGCATCGAGAACGGCGTCACCCGGTTCCACCAGGTGCGGGTCCCGAAGGCCAACCTGATCGGGGCCGAGGGCGCCGGGCTGAAGGTCGCGCTCACCACGCTCAACACCGGGCGGCTGTCGCTGCCCGCGGTCTGCGCCGCGTCCGCCAAATGGGCCACCAAGATCGCGCGGGAGTGGAGCCGGGAACGCGTCCAGTGGGGCCGGCCCATCGGACGGCACGAGGCGATCGCGAAGAAGGTCGCGTTCATCGCCGCCACCTCGTACGCGCTGGAGGCCATGCACGACCTGTCCGGGCAGCTCGCCGACGACGAGCGCAACGACATCAGGATCGAGGCGGCGCTGGCCAAGCTGTGGTCCTCGGAGATGTCCTGCCGGGTCGTCGACGAGCTCGTGCAGATCCGCGGCGGACGCGGTTTCGAGACCGCCGAGTCACTGGCCGCCCGGGGCGAGCGCGGGGTACCGGCCGAGCAGCTCTTGCGCGACCTGCGGATCAACCGGATCTTCGAGGGCTCCACCGAGATCATGCACCTGCTGATCGCGCGGGAGGCGGTGGACACGCACCTGTCGGTGGCCGGGGACATCATCGACCCGGAGGCGTCCCGCGGCCGGAAGGCGCGCGCCGTGGCCCGCGCCGGTGGCTTCTACGCCCGCTGGCTGCCGACCCTGGTGACGGGCGCGGGACAGCGGCCCGGCGCGTACGGAGAGTTCGGCCCGCTGGCCAAGCACCTGCGCTACGTCGAGCGCGCGTCCCGCAAGCTGGCCCGCTCCACGTTCTACGCGGCCGGACGCTGGCAGGGGCGCCTGGAATACAAGCAGGGCTTCCTCGGCCGCATGGTCGACATCGGGGCCGAACTGTTCGCGATGAGCGCCGTGTGCGTCCGCGCCCACGCCGACGGACAGAGCGGCGGCACGCCACTGGCGGGTGAGACCGCAACCCTGCCGGGGTCGTCGGCGGTCAGGCTGGCGGACGCGTTCTGCCGGCAGGCACGGGTCCGCGTCGAGGAACTGTTCGACGGGCTCTGGCGCAACACCGACGCACTGGACTCCAAGCTGGCCAAGCAGGTCCTGGACGGCGAGTTCACCTGGCTGGAGGAAGGCGTACTGGATCCGTCCATCCCCGGCCCCTGGATCGCCGAGGCCGAGCCAGGGCCCAGCAAACGCGACAACGTGCACCGTCGCATCCCCGCAAGCGCCGCTCACCGGCCCGCCACCGGAGCGTGACGGCAGGTCGTTTCACAGTATGAAAACGGTCTTCCTGTGCCGCTCGTGATTGATAGGTAAATTTCGGCACGTCCGGCGATCTGCCGAAGCGGGAGCGGGGCGCGTGAACCGAGCCCGGCGCTCGGCTACCCCGTGGCGCGCCCCGTACCTGTTTGTTTTGC